>JAHJGG010000055.1 GCA_018824545.1 Patescibacteria group bacterium
ACTCAAGGTCAATGGCCAATACAAAGACAAGATTAACAAAGAAAATAAATTTGAATATACCAATTATTAGTTCAAATATGGATACTGTAACTGAGTCTGACATGGCGATTGCCCTTGCTAGACTTGGAGGTATAGGCATTATTCATAGGTTTATGACAATTGAGGATAATGTAGAAGAAGTAAAAAGAGTAAAAAGGGCCCAAAATTATATAATTTATGAACCATATTGTTTAACTGAGGATATGACAGTGCTCGAGGCCAAGAATTTTGCAGCCGAGCACAGTGTAACAGGGTTATTGGTTGCTGATTTATCAAAACATCTTTTGGGTCTTATTACACATAGAGATCTAATTTTTGCTGATGATTACTCGCTTATTAAGCATGTTATGAAAAAACGAGAAAACTTAATTGTAGGCGATAATTTGACTGGAATTGAGGAGGCAATTGGTAAATTTGCAGAATTCAAAATTGAGAAGCTACCACTGGTTGATAAAGAAAATAAAATTATTGGACTCATTACTGCTGGTGATGTATTTAAAAAAATTGAATATCCACAGGCGAATATTGATAATAAAGGCCAGCTAATTGTTGGTGCCTCAATTGGTGTGACAGGTGATTATTTGGACCGGGCGGCTGAATTAATCAAAGTTGGCGTTGATGTACTTGTCGTGGATATTGCACATGGGCACTCGAACTTAATGTTTAGAGCAATTAAAGAATTGCGCGACAGATTCGGAGATATCCAAATTATTGCAGGTAATATTGCTACAGCTCAGGCTGCCAAGGATTTGTGTGAAGTTGGGGTGGATGGAATAAAAATTGGTGTAGGACCTGGTACAATATGTGTGACTAGAATTGTGACAGGCTGTGGTGTTCCGCAACTATCAGCTGTGATGGAAACATCAAGAATTGCCAAAAAGTATGGTGTTCCTGTAATTGCAGATGGTGGTATTCAAAAATCTGGGGATATTGTAAAGGCAATTGGTGCTGGAGCAGATAGTGTTATGCTTGGTGGAACTCTTGCAGGTGCTAAGGAGAGTCCTGGCACTGTTATGATAAGAGGTGATAAAAAATACAAAGTTTGTAGAGGGTCAGCCAGTTTTGCAATTGCGCAACGAAGAAAAAAAGTGAATCAGGAAAACAAAAATCTGAATGAAATAGTTCCTGAGGGAGTTGAATCAGTCGTACCTTACAAAGGTCCTATATCTGAATTAATAGGTCAATTTGTGGGTGGCTTGAAGTCAGGTATGAGTTATACCAATTCAAAAACAATTCCCGAGCTCCAAGAAAATGTAAAATTTGTACGTATTACGCCAGCTGGTCTTAGAGAAAGCGACGCCCATGATTTGCAAGATATTAAGTAGTAAAGAAGCAGTAAAGGATCTGTAGTTTGAATTGGTAGCTATTCTTATATATGAAATAAGAGAGCTATAAAAATAGAACAAATAGTACACAACTTGACAGTCTTTGCCTTACTGCTATACTGAATAAGTTCTTTTAATAATAATTAACCTAACTGCCCAGGTGAATTCACTTTTTTGGGCTTTTTCTGATATTTGGACAGATTTTACAGATCTGGACAGATACAGACAGATAACAGATTTTGACAGATTAGAACGGATGTTTCTGAAGAGTATATTTCCATATTATTGAAATTTGTAATCTGTTACAATCTGTAACCATCTGTAAAATCTGTTATTTTAAGTATGCAGAATAAAATTATTATCAAGGGCGCTCGAGAACACAATCTTAAAAACATTGACCTCGAGCTACCTCGCAACAAAATGATCGTATTTACCGGTTTGTCTGGCTCTGGAAAGTCTAGTCTTGCTTTTGATACTATTTTTGCAGAAGGTCAGAGGAGATATATAGAAAGTTTGTCAGCTTATGCACGTCAGTTTCTTGGTGGAATGAGTAAGCCAGATGTGGATGAGATTGAGGGATTATCCCCAGCTATTTCTATTGATCAAAAGGCACATAGTGCAAATCCGCGTTCAACAACAGCGACAATTACAGAAATTTATGATTATCTACGAGTTTTGTATGCGAGAGTGGGGAAGCCATATTGTCCACATTGTGGGACGAAGATTGAGAAGATGACGGTGGATGAGATGACATCACGTATCACGTATCACGTATCACGTATCAATAAAAATCCTAAATCCAAAATCCTAAATCCAAAAGAAATTCAAAATTTAAAATCAAATAATCAAAATGATAACGACTTGACAATTTTGTCACCAGTGGTTAGAGGGAGAAAAGGGGAGTATTATCAGATGCTTTATGATACATATAATTCGGGATTTCTTGAGGTTCGTGTGGATGGGAAGATGAAGAGTCTGAAGAATAAAATTATATTAAGTAAGAATAAGAAGCATACAATTGAGGTGGCGATTGACAAAATTGCAGTAAGCGATAAGCAGAATAAGCAAGATGAACAACAGCGATTGGCAGAAGCTGTAGAGACGGCGGTAGATTTGAGTAACGGACTTTGTACAGTCATTTTTCCTGATGGAACAGAACAAATTTATAGTACAGAATATTCTTGTCCAAAGGACGGATTTAGTTTTCCAGAGATTGAGCCTAGAATGTTTAGTTTCAATAGTCCTTATGGATGTTGTGATCATTGTTCAGGTCTTGGTACAAAGGAATTGTTCAGTGAAGAAGATTGCCCAAAGTGCGAGGGAAAGCGTTTAAACGAAAATGCACTATCAGTCAAGGTTGGTAAAAAGAATATTTGGGAGGTAGTGAGTATGACAATAGAAGAGGCAGGAGATTTCTTTTTGAATCTAGAAGATCAACTGTCAGAAAAAGAATTAGAAATTGCTGGCGCAGCACTGAAAGAAATTGAAAATAGATTACAGTTTATGCTAAATGTTGGTTTGCATTACCTCACGCTTAGTCGCAAGGCAGGAACATTATCAGGTGGAGAAGCGCAGAGGATTAGACTTGCCTCACAAGTTGGTCAGCGACTTGTGGGCGCTATGTATATACTAGACGAGCCAACCATAGGATTGCATCAACGTGACAATGATAGATTGGTTTCAACTCTCCGTAATTTGTGTGACAAGGGTAATACAATTATTGTGGTAGAACATGATGAGGATACAATTATGGTTAGTGATTGGGTGGTGGATATTGGGCCTGGGGCAGGAAAGCATGGGGGAGAAATCGTCTTTTCAGGTGAATTGGATGAATTGTTAAAGATGTCCGAAAGTACGAAAGGTACGAAATTACGAAATGACAAGTGTGTAAGGTTGGGAGATGCGAAGAAATCTCTTACTGGCCAATATTTGCGTGGTGAGAAGAAAATTGAAGTTCCAGAAAAAAGAAGAAAAGTGGATAAAAATACTCCAAAAATAATAATTAAAGGAGCCGAGGAACATAATTTGAAAAATATTAATGTAGAGATACCTTTACGTCGCTTTGTTTGTCTAACAGGTGTTTCAGGATCTGGAAAATCAACTCTGATGAACAGAATTTTATACAGAGAAGTAGCTAATCGAGTAAATTATTTTGGACATGCTCCTGCTGATAAAAAAAATCCCGTCTTCGCCCTTCGGGCTACGCCGGGCAAGCTCACTGGTAAGCATAAAAGTATCACGGGTATAGAGCATATTGATAAGATTATAAAGATTGATCAGAGACCAATTGGACGTACTCCTCGCAGTAATCCAGCCACATATACCAAGGCATACGATGGTATTCGTGATTTGTTTGAGGCTACCACAGAAGCAAGAATTCGCGGATACAAAAAAGGACGATTTAGTTTTAATCGACCTAGTGGTCGGTGCGAGCATTGTGAAGGCAAGGGTGTACTTGAAATTGAGATGCATTTTTTGCCAAGCGTACAGATTATTTGCGAGGTTTGCAAAGGTGCGCGATTTAATAACGAAACTTTGCAAGTACATTATAATGAAAAAAATATTGCAGAAGTTCTTGATATGACAATAGAGGATGCAGAAGATTTTTTCAAAGATATTCCACCAATTTATGATAAGCTTAAAGTTCTAAATGAAGTAGGATTAGATTATTTGACTTTGGGTCAGTCTGCCAAAACTTTATCAGGCGGAGAGGCGCAGAGAATAAAATTGTCTCGTGAGCTTGCCAAAAAACAAACAAGAAAGACATTGTATTTACTCGACGAACCAACCACAGGGTTGCATTATGAAGATGTAAAAAAATTACTTGTAGTTCTGGATCGATTAGTTTCTCAGGGTAATACTGTGATGGTAATTGAGCACAATCTAGATGTTATCAAAACTGCTGATTGGATCATTGATTTGGGACCCGATGGTGGAGACAAGGGGGGTGAATTAGTTACTGTTGGGACTCCGGAAGAAGTGGCGATGAGATCTACATTAAGTTATACTGGAAAATACCTTAAGCGTGTATTGAAATGAGTTTACCCGGCGAAGCGTAGCGAAGACGGGGGAAGTATTTGAAGAGGGTGTTAAAGATTAATAATTAAAAAAAACGATAGCTCTGGTAGCTATCGCAGGTTAAAGAACATTTTAAATTAGTTTAAGTGCCTCTGCTACAAACTTTTTCACTTCCTTGTAGTCAGAAGGTTGTAGGTCTGTTTTGTCTAGAATTTTACGAGCTCTGGACAAAATACCAATCAATCTCTTGCAAACTGGATTTTTAAATCCCGTCTCGTCAACATCAAGGGCAACCTTCCTGGCCCAGCCTATCCTTTTTTGCGCACTTTCTATGATTTCATGCGTTACATCACTGTGGAATCGAATTCCTAACGTGATGTCAGCCTGCGCAGATTCAAGAGCGCCTCTTGTGTTTTTTAGAAACAAGGCTTCTCTTATTTTTTTTAAAACACTCCTGAGATCTTTATCATCACGATTTTTTAGATGGCTGAGGGCTTCAGTAGCGTCCGCAAGCAGGTGCGGTCTGCTGTTCAAGAATGGTTTTAGATTCATCTCTTCAATATATTGGCGTGCACTTGTTATTGCATCCCAGATTGCATCATGGTTTTTTTTGTCATCTATACTATGATTGTAAACAAGTCTGATGGCTGTTCGTATAGTTTCGAGGGCATCTCGGTTTAGACGTTCTAGAGAACCAATAAAATACAGGAGTTTTCTCTGGTACCTTACAACACGAGGTTCAATTCTACCTATTTTCCCAACCCGTTTTTCAAGTTTTTTGATAGATGAGGTCGTCCTGCAACGGAGAACACCAATGTTTAGACGTCCTATAGAGTCTTTCAAAAGAACACAGTGTTCAATTTGATTCTTTGCTTGAACCTTGTCCTCATCTTGTACTCTAGCCAGTCCAAGCAGTAGACTATTAAGGCGAGTGCGAAAGACTTCCTGTTCTTCCTCGTCAGTGGAGAGGAGTTTAAAATTGATTCGCAGATCTTTGCATTCTCTCTCAATTTTTTCTAGAATTGGAATTTCTTTATTTTCGTACCCAAGTGCCATATAACCAAACATTCTCCATACTCGATAAATGCCACCAGTCACTTTGGACCAGCTATCCCGAGTCCAATCATGAACGTAAAAATCATTATCTGCTATGCCAACACCAATTTTGTTATTAGTGTCTGGTAAGAGCATGATTTCTACATCTTCTCCAGTGTGGGAAATAGATTGTTTCTTCCACTGTCTTTGGTCAAGACTATAAATCATTATATACCCCCAGTGGTATGTAGTTTTGTTCTTGCTTTTTTTAAGGAACTAGTGTGTAATACTACTACATTTAGCCATTTTTTGTCAAGTATGATAAATAAAATACAAAAGAAAATTAAAACAATTCCAAATAAACCAGGTATTTATCTTTTTTATAATAAAAATAAAGAGCTTGTTTATGTTGGAAAAGCAACATCACTAAAAAATCGTGTAAGATCATATTTTGTTGGCACAAGGACGTCTCGCCCTATTGAGCAATTTATAGACGAAGTAGTTGGTATTAGATACAAAGAAACAGATTCAGTCTTGGAAGCGATTATTTTGGAGGCAAATTATATTAAAAAATTTTTGCCAAAGTATAATGTAGAAGGAAGGGATGATAAATCATGGAACTATATTGTGATTACTAAAGATGAATATCCAAGCGTGGAGACGATGCGGGCGCATGATTTTTCACTTAAGCACAACAGCACAACAACACAACAGCACTTTGCCAATGTTTTTGGGCCTTATCCGGGATTGAATACAAAAGCGACTATGAAGTTACTGCAGAGATTGTTTTTTATTTCGATATGTCAAAAAGCAAGGAACAAAAAGCAAGGAACAAAAAACAAACCCTGTTTTTATTATCAGATGGGGCAGTGTTTGGGGGTTTGTACAGGAGAGATTTCATCAACAGATTATAAGAGAAAAGTAATTCGTCCACTTGTTACATTCTTAAAGGGCGGAAAGAAGCGGTTGATTTCAATATTAGAAAGTAGAATGAAGAAAGAATCTGGATTGCAGAATTTTGAGGAAGCGGGAAGATTGAGGAATCAGATTAAGGCTTTGCAGAGGATTCATGATGTGGCGCTTTTGAATAGAGATTTTTTTCGCACGTCCGAAGGGACAGGTCGCGACCTGTCCGTACAACATCTGATTAGCCGTGTAGAAGGATACGACATATCCAATCTTGGTGCTACAGGCAAGGTCGGTGGTATGGTAGTGTTTGAAAATGGTAAGCCGGACAAGAGTAGATATCGGAAGTTTAGAATTAAGACGGTGGAAGGTCAGAGTGATGTGGATTGTTTGGCAGAAGTTTTGGAGCGTAGATTGAAACACGTCTGGACAGATGCCCGATCGTGTGTAGGGGCAGGTTGCGACCTGCCCGTACGAAAGAATAAGGATTTTTGGCCGCTGCCTAATTTGTTTTTAATAGATGGTGGAAAGCCACAGGTTAATAGAGTAAAGAAAGTTTTGTGTGAACAAGGGGTCCAGATTCCAGTGGTGGGAATTGCCAAGGGATCAGATAGGAAAAAGAATGAGTTTATTTTAGCCAAGAGCCAAGAGCCAAAAATTAAAAGTAGTGAGTTTGCGAAGTGGGTGAGAGAGAATAAAGATATATTGATTGCTGTGCGGGATGAGGCGCATCGGTTCGCGATTGCATATCAGAGGAAGCTTCGTAGAATCAGATAGCAGATAACAGATACCAAATAACAAATAACAAAAAACGGCTAACGCCGTTTTATTTTTTATCTTTTCAGCTATCTGGTTAATAATTTTTTTTTGGTGGTTTTGGTGTAGCTTCTGGCATTTTAATGCTTTTACTGGTTGTGGTTTTCATGATTTTTGCTTTTGGAATTTCAATCTTTTGATCATACCCATTTTTATCTTTATCCTTTTTTTAATTTCAGCAAGTAATTCCTCTGGGGTTTTGATTTTTTTGTGGTTTGGGTATTATCTTTTTCAAAATCAGTTTTTTTTGATTATTTTCTTCTGATTCTACTGCTGGGTGTCCTCCAGGTTTTGTTTCAACAGATTCGTAAGATCCTGTGTCAGCAACATGGTTTTTTGCATCTGGATCGCCAAATATTTTTTTCGGTCATATGACTTGAATAATAATGAAACTTATATAAGCATGACAGAATTGAAGTAAAATATAAAGCGATATACCTATAGTGGCACTGTCGCCAAATCCCCACACTTATCCACTACTAAACTAAGTTAAAAAATGATATAATACAGTCATAATTTAGCTAATTTAAGCAAAAATATGACTAATATCGGGATTGACAAAACAAACAAAATGCTATTGGCGAC
>JAHJGG010000056.1 GCA_018824545.1 Patescibacteria group bacterium
TGATTGCTGAAGCAAAAAAAAGGTCTCCAAACCTAAATTTTTTAGTAGCAGAAATGACCCAGCTCCCGATTGAAGATAATTCTTTTGATGTTATTTATACTGTGGCCACCTTTCATCATCTGTCAGACGATAAAATGAGGATAAAAGCGCTTGAAGAGATGAAAAGAGTATTAAAGCCAGGCGGAAAGATTATAATGACAAATTGGAATCTACACAATGATTGGGTAAAGAAAAAAATTAAAGAGGGAAAGTTTGAAATTGATTCAAATGATTCTAGACATATAAAAATCCCGTGGCGAACGGGAGACTGTAAGATCTGGGGTTGGAGGAATTATTGGTCGTTTACTATGGATGAGTTGAAAGAGTTATTTGAGACTGCTGGATTTGAAGTAGAAGAACAATATTTTACTGCTGACAAAACGGGTCGGACAGATATTGAAAAGGGGATGAATGTAGTTACCGTGGCTGTAAGTGGTAAGCAGAGTAAGTTATAAGTATTTTCTCTGACTTTGAATCCAACGTGTAAGTAATTTACCAACTTCTTCAGACAAACTTAAGGCAGTATCGTATACTGTCTTATTTATATAATTTAAATCAGTAGATAAGTATAAGAAATATTTTAGTTCTTCCAATGATGCATCTGCAATGTTATAGAATTTTAAACTATCCTTTGTGTTATTTCTTCTAAATCCCTCGACAATGTTTGACGGGATGGAATAAGAAGCTCTACGCATTTGACTTACCATTGAAAAAAGCTCATTTTTTGGATATTCAGTGGTTATTTTATAGATTAATAATGTAAGCTCATGAGATTTTTGCCAAGTCAGGATATCTTTAAATGTGTTGATTTGAGCCATATACTTACTACTTATTCTGCTTATTGCTTATTGCTTATTGCTTATAGCTTTATCATTGTCCTGTAATCAAACAAACTACTGGACCATCAAATTTAAAATCATTATCTAAAGCTTTTTTAAGTCCCGCGACAGACAGGGCACTGTTTGGAGAGATTGTTAATCCAGTTGTTTCCTTAATCAATTGCATTGCATTTTTAATTTCGTCATCTGAAACTATCCAGCCAGACCCTTGGCTGTTTTTTATTATTTCAATAACTTTGTCTTTGCGATGAGCTACTTTGTCGACTATTGCACTGGCAATCGACATCCTTGCGGGTGCCACACCTATTGGGTTGAATACATTGGCAATTGGGTGGCAAGCTTCGGTTTGAATAATATGTATTTGTGATTTATTTTTTAATTTTATAAATGCCTCGCCAAGACCTTGCGCAGTAGTTCCAGAAGAAGTGGGGACAAATATTGCTTGCAAATCTGGAATTTTATCTAGTTCTTTGGCTAGGTCATAATAACCTTCAAGTGAGGTGTCATCTGTAGATTGACGGAGATTTTTTGCTTTTCCGTCCTTGTCGAGTTGAAACGCCATTTGTTTGGGTCTTTCAACCTGCTCAATTGCGATCTTCTGATCTTCTGATTTTTCAATCTTTGATTTCAAAATTTCCAATTTATTACTATCAATATTTTGTCCGACAAAAACCTTAAGATTTAGCTGATCATTCGGTTTATTACGATTGTTGGAATCAATAGCAAGAATAGCTGCCAAAGCAGCGTTACCAGAAGAAGATATTACAAAATCCTTCCAGCCTTGTCGGTGGTATTCTTTTATCATAAGCGGAATAGATCGTCCCTTGTGAGAGCCATATTTATGCTTGTCCTCACGTTTTAGGTAGACTTCAGGGGCACCAAGTGCTTCTGCTAGTTTTGGATAGGTTTGTTGTTTTGTTTTCATAGCGAGTAAGATTAGAAGATTGAAAGATTATAAGACTAACATGTTCGGCAATCTTTTAATCTTTCAATCCTTTAATCTTGGTGTCTTGCAAAAATAAAGTAATTCTGATAAAATAATGCTTGTATTTATAATAAATAATCTATGAAATTAAACTGTATTGAGTGTAAAAACGATATTGATCTTACATCTTACCCTAATCTTGCAAAAGATCAAGTGATAGAGTGTAATACTTGTGGTATTACTTTGCTTGTTGCTGACATGTCAGATGAGAATGCTATTCAGACTGAGGTGGTGGATGAGGGGAAATAATTTTTTGGAATCTTTTGGGTTTATAGGACACAGATTAAACTGATCAAACAGATCTTCGCAGATTTATCTGTGGGAATCCGTTAAATCTGTTAGATCTGTGTTCTATTTTAATTTTGATTTTAAGGCATCGATCATTCCCCTAAATCCATGACTTCCAAGAAAGACGACACAATCGTCTTTTTTTGTTTCTGAAACCAAATACTCAATCAGCTTTTTATCTTCTTCAATATATTTTACATTGCTATGTGTTTTGGAAATAACTTCAGCAAGCTTAACTCCATCAAATGGGGGATTGGGATCGTCTACTGCAGTCTTCACCTGTGTTAAGCGTGGAATTATAATTTCGTCAGCACTCCCGAATGCATTATCGTATCCTGGAATAGATTCAAGAGTTCTATTTCCTGTGTTAGGTTCAAAAACTGCAATTACTTTTCCAGAGTATAATTTTTTTAGCGTATCTAGCACTCCTCTTGCTTTTGCAGGTGAGTGAGCAATGTCGTCAAAAACTGTAATATCACCATCGAGTCTTTTTTCCAAACGTCTCTTCGTTCCTTTATAAGTTTCTACTGCTTTGATTATTCCATCTGATTCAATTCCTAACGCTTCGGCCATAGCAAAACAGCCAGTGATTATTTTTGGGGTATATTGACCAATTATTGTAGATTGTAGATTGTAGATTGTAGATTTTTTATTGATTTCAAATAAAACTCCATTTTTTGATGATATTACATTTGTGAATTGATAATTATTTCCCGCGCTTTTTCCATAACTAACAATCTTTCGATCTTTTAATCTTTTTATATTTTTAACTTCCTCAGAAACCACAATCGTTGCGTTAGTAGGTAACTCACCAACAAGTGCTTCAAACGCCTCAAAATATGATTCTTCTGTAGGGTATACATCAGCATGATCCCATTTGCATGAAGTCAAAAGCAAGTGAGTGGGGGAGTAGTGAGCAAATTTTGGTCTCATATCCCATCTGGCAGATTTGTATTCATCCCCTTCCAAAATCGAGTAATCAGAGTCAGTAAGTTCGGCTGCCATCATATCATTCAAACTGAGACCTCCAAACATATATGTTGGGTCAAAATTATTTTCTTTCAAAATCCATGTGAGTAGAGATGCAGAGCTGGTCTTTCCATAAGTACCAGCACAAACTATGGAATTTTTCTTTACAAAAAATTCTGCAATTAGTTCTGGGTAGGATTTGTAAGGAATATTTTTTTCTTGTACATATACCCATTCTGGATTTTCTGATCCAGCCACATTACCAACTACAACTAGATCAGGATCGCCATTTTTTGTCATCTTATCAACATGCCAACCGGGATAGTATTCAACTCCAGCGTTTTTTAGATGATCAGAAACAGGAGGAAAAAATCCTTTGTCAGAGCCTGTTACTTTATAACCTTGCCGATGCAAAGAAATAGCTAAAGCGCTCATAGCTACTCCGCAGATTCCGATGAAATGAATTTTTTTAATTTCAGATTTCAGATTTTTTAATTATGATTTAAGAATACTTTTCAGCTCTTCCAATTTATCACTCCATCCATTATCTTTATCAAACCACTCGAGTCCTTTGAATTGCAGTTTGTACGTGTCAGTAGGGCGTTGAGCAGAACCAAGGTAGATGTATTTTTTGCGATTTTCTTTTTCATATTCTATTGCGCGGAGCATCATGCCCATGCCTATGTTAGGTGTTAGCTTATGGGTTTTAGGTTTTAGGTTGTAGAATGGGTATGAGTAGTGAAGGATTTTATCTGATTCTCGAGTTATACAATAACCAACAATCTCCTCCCCTAACAGGGGAGGCTGGGAGGGGTCTTTTGATCCACCATTATTAGATTTTTTAACGACCCCCTCTGACTCCCCCTGATAGGGGGAGAAATAAATTAACAACTTATTAAAATTACCACCTTCAGTAGTTAACAACTCTTTAATTTTATTTGCGCTAAAAGTTCCTTCACCAAATTTTTCATCATAAAAATCTTTAGCCATCTTTCCAATCTCCCAATCATAATTTTGATAAGGAAGATCGTAAGCCGTAAGCCGTAAGCCGTCTGTCTTTTTTGAAATCCTTCTATTTTCACTCGACAATTCAAATTTAGATAAATCAATTCTAACACTTCTTGTCTGATTCATTATACCATTACCTTTACGAGTAAAAACAAAACCACGATCATACATCGCGTTTATATTTTCGTTACCAAAGTTAGTGATTTTTTTTTCGTCCCATTTTAAGTAAGCCATAAGCAGAGTAAGCAGATTAGGCAGAGTAAGCAATCGTGCTTACTCTGCTTATTTTGCTTATAGCGTACTCTGCTCAAAATAGCGCTATCCAAAGTCCCAACAAAACTACAGCACTATGCAAAATCCAAAAGCGCATAACTGTTTTTTCTTCTGTCCAGCCACGAAGTTCAAAATGATGATGTATTGGAGCCATTTTGAAAATTCTTCTTCCCAAAATATAGCGTCCAAAAACCTGGATAATTACTGAAGCAAGTTCAACATAAAAAATAAATCCCAAGAACGGAAGTAATAACATTTTATTAATTACAATAACATTTATTGCCAAAAGCGCACCGAGTCCTAGAGAACCGACATCACCCATCTGAAATCTTGCAGGACGAATGTTGAAATAAGTATAAGTAATTAGAGCGCCGACCACAGTCGCGTTCAAAATCATTATCTCATTATATCCTTCTAGCCATGATAAAAGTGTCAGGGCAGAAAAAGTCGTGATAAGCGCACCACCAGCCAAGCCATCCATTCCATCAGCAACATTAACAGCATTAGCAGTAAACATTACAAAGAAAATAATCATTGGAATGATCCACCA
>JAHJGG010000057.1 GCA_018824545.1 Patescibacteria group bacterium
AAAGAAAATATTCCTAAAGCATTGGTTTGGGTGAATACTGGTGTGCCAAAACCTTGACGATGTGCAAACACTTCTACATTGGCAAGAGCAGTACCAGAACCGTCTTTAACCGTACCAGCAATTGTTTTATCAGCTGTCGCAAAAGTATAAGTAATCACGCCATTGCTATAAGCTACTCCGGGGGGTGTACCACCACCCACTGATAATATTGGAGAACTGTCGATATTACTAACATTTATATTTAATGATGGTGGAGGCATTACACCTAGCGAACTAACTATGCCAACGGATGTTCCTTTGGACATAGCTGGTCCCATACCTACAAACCAATTACCATTAGCATTTAATTTTATTTGATAACCACTAGCTAGAGTAGTAGTGACACCAATCAATGTTTTTACAACAAACTTGTTTGGTCCACCAGCCATAATATCAATATCTTTACCAGTAAAAACAAAGGGGTCACCGCTACTATCCACCATTTTAATAGTAATCGTAGCTGTATTACCAGCACTAGCAGAAGTTAATAACATCCATTTGGTTTTTGTTTCACCACTATTTAAACAAACTGGTTCTGGAGACATTTGACCATAATAATCATTACCATTCAAAGTAATATATGGTTCCGTGCCTATTCCATAACAACCATCTGGTAAATTACTATAAGAAATTGAGGTACCAGCATCACCATCTACAGCCGAGATATCACCGTTTGCCATTGTTAACACTTTATCCATAGGACCACCAGGTCCACCACCAAACAAATATACCGTACCATTAGCACCAGCGGTTGGCGATGAAGTAGCTGTACCAGCTACCACATCTACTACCAAGGTATTGGTTCCACCAGCCATAATAAAGTATGGCATAGAAGTTTTATTGGCTAATACGGCTCCGCCACGTAATACTTTAATTCCTAAAGTATAACCACCAGTTTGAGGCCCTTTAGGAATAGCTGGATTAATAATCTTACGCAAATCAATCGTAATTGGATCATTGGAAACTGGTGTACCTGAAACACCCAAAGTAACTGTAACTTTCCCTGTGGTATTATCCTTAGCAATAGCCGTACCAGTTACTGTACCGGCCATAAATTGATTAAAATCAGAATAAAATGGAGACTGGGTATCAAAGGTAGCATTGGTAACAGTCGTACCATTGGGAAAAGTTAAAACTACTTGATCGCCTGTAGCCAGTACCACCCCTGGTGTAAATCGTACCTGAAATACATTCACGTCTTTACCTGCCATTTGATTAAAAGGAAAAGCCATGTCAGCCTGACCCATGGCAAATTGATCAACCGTAAAATTACCGAAACCTTGTGGTATAAACTCACCCTGACCAATGTTTCCCGTACCCATCATATTTTCCGTTGGTGGACCAAACATCCCCATATCTCCAAAAGAACCATAGGTTTCTTTACTATTTTCCACTTTACCACTAAAACTTCTATCACTATTAGAAATAATATTATCTGAAATATCTACCACCCCAGCGTTGGCAGTAATAGTAAAGTCGGCCAGTACACTAAGAGCCAATCCTTCAATTTTTACAGAATTATCCATTGGATCATAGTTGATTGTTTTGCCTGTCAAATCAATAGTACCGCCACTATTTAGTGTCCAATTAGCAATATTGATTGTACTACTAACCCATTGGCTATCGGAAAATGTATCATGATTCATTGATTCATTAAACTTTACATAACAACTATAGTCATCACAACGCGCTTCTTGCAATTTTGGTGCAGTTGTATCCATTGAACCAGCTGTATAAGTATAAGTAGTGGTAGCCATGCCAATGCCAGCCAAGTCGGTTACTGCTGGTTTAAAAGTAATAGTATAAGCAGTATTAGGAGAAAGTGCACTGGCCGATGCCACTTTCACAGTATTTTTCCCCGAATCATAATTAACTAAAATACTTTCTGCTGTTGCTCCGCGATACATTGTAATATTAGTAGAATTAATAGTACTAAAAGCTAATTGTTCATTAAAACCAAATTCAAAAACTTGATTAGTCGGTACCCCAGTTGAATTATCTGCCAAAGAAGGATAAATCGTTGGTGCGCTTGAATCACTTGATCCAGCCACATTAAACCTTGAACTAAAGGCAGTGCTGGCACTATTATCACCTCTCATCAAAAGCCCACTAGCACTGGAAACCGCGCCTTTAACCCTCACTTCATATTCACCAGCAGTCAGGGCATCGTGACTTATGGTGACAAAACGTTGGGCATTAGAATCTAACGAAACATTCACATTCTTATCAGTCACCTGTACACCAGCCCCTGTCCAGAGAGTTATATTAGTATTAGTAATTGTGCTAACGCTCATTGCTTGGTCAAATTCCAACAAAACAGTTGTATTGGGAGCCACACTCATACCTGGGGATGGTGACATAGACCTGATAAAAGGAGGCATATACATACCACCATTACCATAATCACCTAATCCATAATCTCCACCAGTGAAAGTAGCACCAAAATCACTGATCTGATCTCCCATGGTACTGAAATTAATTCTATGTCCACCTTCCGGCCGATTACCTTGTACTGCCTGTCCACCCTGACTTTTTACAGCTCCGGTAACTACTAAAGTATATTGGGTACTGGAAGCCAAATTATTAGTCGGATCAAATAAAATAACATTATTATCCATTGAAGGAATACTTGAGCAACCTGCTGATGACTGACTCACGCAATAAGTCACTGCACCTGGAACATTGACGCCTGTTGCGGTTTTAACTAAATAAACATTACTAGAAGTAGCAGAATTAAAAGTAGTAACAGTCGTTGAATCCAATGGCTGACTAAAACCAACCCGCAAATTTTCCGTCAAAGGAAAACCTTGCATTCCTTCCATTGGACCAGAAAACACTACATGAGGTGCTCCACCCATATCTCCACCACCATCATCAAAAAATCCCATATCTCCTCTATTAACACTCATATTTATTCCTGTCTTATTGCTGATGCCAACAATCTCCCGCCTATTTGCCATGGCATAACCTATTTTTGTAGCAGTGAAGTCAAAAACATCATTATCTGGTAAACCAGTAATTATATAATCACCACTGCCATCAGTAGCCACCACTTGTTTGGCATAACCACCCACATACACTTTCGCGTCAACCAAATTGCTGCCTTCTGATGTAATATTGCCAGAAACAGTTCGCTCACCAGCCACCAATGTAGTCATGATAAATGGGCTTGTTTGGCAATCAGCTACACTGGTAGCACTAGGATTAGCACAAAAATAACGCACATTAGGTGTACCAGCCCGATCTTGCGCTACTAAATAATATTTAACAAAACCACCAGCGGCTGGTACTGATGAGGTTGGTACAGCAAATGAATATAGCTCACCTGCACCAGATACTGTGACCGCATTCACTGAAGCGGGAGAACCCGGCCAAGTGCTAGAAGTATAATATAATTTAAAATATTCAGCTCCGCTATCTCCAGTATTAGCAAATTGTTCAGCAGTAGTCTGATCATCAAAAATATTGGCATATAAAAATGCCACCGCACTTTCTGTTGCTCCATGCGCTCCGGCATGCATTATTTGAGGAGCACTAACATCTGCCACCACATCAAAAGCATTGGCATAAGAAACTGGAGTAGAAGAAACAAGAAAAGGAACATCCGCCTGTACATACACCCAAGCCACATAACTACTGCTAGTAGCTAAATCATTTCTTCCACTGTCTTCTTGCATAAACTGGGGCAAAGTCCAAGTAGCCATGGAAAATTGATTCATCATACCCCAAGGTGAGCAAGCTTCACCATTACATCCAGTAGTAAAAAGAGTACTAGTAACCAAATCTATTCCACTGGTAGTAATATATATTTGTGTCATTTGATATCCTGCTGGTTCAGTGCCCGGACTCCAAGTAACAATAAAATCCCGTCCGTCCAAACCATAGCCAGTGGTATCTGTATCAGTCAAGGTAACTCCGGTAACAGTGGCCTGCGCGGAAAGAATAAAAAATAAAGAAACCGACACCCCAACCGCTATTGCCGTGACAAGCATTGATGACAAATATAGTAACCTGTGATGCATAAAATGTGTTTTAATTTTTTCTGCCATATAATTTTAGATTTAATTTGTATTTGGACTGGCACCTGCGTGTCGACCTATGACACAAGAGTCAGACCAAATTAATGAATAAAATTAAAAAAGAGTGCTATAAAAACAACTCTTTTTTTTAAAGTATATTAAAAAAATATTTTCTTTTTTTTTAATTTCAAACAGAAGACTTCGTATTATTTTAACTATCTATATTTTAACACAGATACCAAAAACAAAAAACCCCATTGGGGGGGGTTGTGGATAAATAAAAGCCTACAAAACTACCTCATACTTAACAAACGCAATGAAGCCCCGCACGTAATCGCCACAGCCAAAGCATCAGCAGCGTCGTCTTGTAATCCCTTGCATGATAAATTTAAACTAATACTAACCATTTTTTGAATCTGTCCTTTTTCCGCCCTACCATAGCCGGTCAGAGCCTGTTTTACTTGCAATGGTGTGAACTCGTAAATTTCCAAACCTGCTTGGAACAAAGTTAGTAAAATCACTCCGCGCGCCTGGCCAACTTTCATTGCAGTTTTTACATTTTTGAAAAAAAATAATTCCTCTACTCCAGCACAAGATGGATTATATTTTTTTATAATTTTCTCAAGCTCTCTATATAATTCTGACAAACGATCAATAAAAGGATCTTTTGCTCCAGTCTCAATACAACCATGTGCTACATGCACCCAGTTGCCATTTTGTTTTTCAACCATACCCCAACCAATTCGACCATACCCAGGATCAATGCCTAAAACACGCTCATTTTTTATATTTTTTTCCATGTATTTTGTATATTGTCTTAAACTTCATTTGTATAAACCTCTTTCACATCATCCAAATCCAAAAGAGCCTCACAAAGCGCTTCCATTTTTTGAGAAATGCCTTCCTCTACTGCAATTTCCTCTTTGGCAATCCACTCCAGACCAGAATCAGCTGACTCAATACCAAATGACTTGACTACCTCGAGAATCTTTTGGAAATTTTCCAATGGAGACCTAATTTCAGTTCCAAACTGACTTTCAATAATATCTTCTGCACCAACATCAATCAATGCTAATTCAAAATCTGACTTTTTACTTTCTACTTTTGACTTTTTACTTTCGTCAAGTCTAATCACACCAAGATGAGCAAACTGCCACTGAACACTACCTGGACCTCCCAAAGATCCATTGTGTTTTCCAAAGACACTTTTTAGCTCTCCAACAGTACGATTGGTATTGTCTGTAATAGTTTCGATAAGGACTGCTACTCCACCAGGACCATATCCCTCATAAATTACCTCTTGTATGTCTGCCCCATCTTTCAATTCTCCTGTTCCTCGCTTTATAGCTCTATCAATATTATCTTTTGGAACATTGTCTTGTTTTGCTCTTTCAATAGCCAGACGCAAAGAAAAATTCATTTCTGGATCTCCACCACCTTGCTGAGCAGAAATAGTTATGGCTTTACAAAGCTTGGTAAATACATTACCACGTTTTGCGTCTGTGGCTCCTTTTTTGTGTTGAATTTTACTCCACCTTGAATGACCACTCATAATTTACTTTATTAAATATATTGTGCTACTGGATTATAATATCTAATTCAAATATTTTCAAGGTTATCCACACAGGGCTCTTGTTGATACTCATTATTTTTGGTATCCTGTATCAGAATATGAAAAAAATAAACCAACCTAAAATTATTAAGAATAATAAAAGAGATATTTAGCCATCCCGAGAGGGATGTGTTTTTTTAATAATCGTAATATGCCAAAAAAAATAAATTTTCAAGGAAAGAGCCTGGTGTCTATCACAGATTTATCAAAACTGGATATAATTCAGGTTCTTAAAATAGCTGATGAACTAAAAAAAGAGCCCCAACCCCATCTTCTGGATGGCTATGTAATGGGCAGTTGCTTTTTTGAACCATCCACCCGCACTCGGCTTTCGTTCGAAACGGCAATGCAACGCTTGGGAGGTCGAGTAATAGGTTTTGCTGAAGCTGGAACTACCTCTGGGAAAAAAGGAGAAACTCTATATGACACTATCAAAATGGTCAGTGGATATACCGACGTGGTCGTAATGCGACACCCCCTAGAAGGTGCGGCGAGGCGCGCCACCGAAGCCAGCGACAAACCCATCTTGAATGGAGGTGACGGCGCCAACCAACACCCCACCCAGACCTTATTAGACTTGTTTACTATCAAAGAATGCCAGAAAAAACTTCAAGGTATTACTGTTGCCATGGTGGGAGATCTTAAATACGGTCGCACTGTGCACTCTTTGGCAGAAGCCCTGAGACACTTTGGTGCTCGCCTTTATTTTGTAGCGCCAGAATCGCTACAAATGCCCAATTCAATCTGTGAAGAACTAAAAACTCAGGGGATAAAATTCTCTCTACACGAAAACATTGATTCTATCATCAATAAGGTTGATATTCTTTATATGACTCGAATCCAAGCGGAAAGATTTCCTGATAAGATGGAATATGAAAAAGTAAAAAATATCTACGTCTTAACCCCCCGAATGCTCGACAAGGCAAAACCGAACATGCGAGTGATGCATCCTCTACCGCGAGTAAATGAAATTGAAACCGGTGTAGATAATACCCCCCATGCTTACTATTTTGAACAAGCTAAAAACGGACTTTATGTCCGGCAGGCCTTACTGGGCCTAGTGTTAGGTAAACTTTAATCCCCAAATTATATGGATAAAACTCTTCTCGTATCAGCCATAAAAAAAGGTACAGTAATAGATCATATTGTCAAAGGACAAGCCATCAAAATTATTAAATTATTAAATCTGGCATCCCACGATAAACGCGTCACTCTGGGACTAAATCTCCCCAGCAAAACACAGCACCACAAAGATTTAATCAAAGTAGAAGGACGGGAGCTAACTCCGGCAGAGGCAAATAGTGTCGCTATTTTGACTCCCCAAGCAACTATCAATATAATCGACGATTACCGAGTTGTTAAAAAATTTACCTGCAAACTCCCCGAAAAAATTAAACATATCATCGTCTGCCCTAACCCGCAGTGTATTACAAATCACGAAGAAATGGATACTAATTTCCAAGTAAACCAAGAAAAAAAACAAGTGAAATTGCAGTGCCACTACTGTGAAAAAAAATTTAATCAAGATGAAATAACTTCATATAATACCTAAAACCTATGCGACACCTAATTTCAATAAAGGAACAGACCAAATGGGATATATTATCAATCTTGGAATTGGCACAAAAAATAAAAGCTAAACGCCAAGCAGGAGAGTTGACTAACCTATTACCAAACAAAACTCTGGTGATGTTATTTGAAAAAACTTCAACCAGAACTAGAATATCTTTTGAGACCGGTATGACTGAACTTGGAGGACATTCAATCTTTTTGGACAAACGCACTACCCAATTTTCTTTGACCGATTTTAGTGATGAAATTCAAGCGGTAATGCGCTATGCCTCTGTCTTAATGTTTCGTGCTCAAAAAGCTAGCGATGTCGAGCTGGCAGCATCTTTAAATCAAATTCCCGTGATCGATGCTTGTAGTGAAAAGTATCACCCAGCGCAAGCTCTAAGCGATATTTTAACTATGGCCGAAAAATCGGGTGGTATTGAAAATGTAAAAAAAATTGTTTGGTTGGGCATTGAAAATAACGTTTCCAATACTCTAATGCTGGCCTGCGCCAAACTCGGTATTCAAGTGGTAATTGTTGCACCGGAAGTAGATCAAGCAAGTGTTGACTCAGAATTAAATAGACAGGCCGAGGCAACTGGAAAAGTTTTGAGAACACTGGATTTGGCGACTGCGCTTGCCAATGCCGATTACATTCATACCGACACCTGGATGAATATGGAATTTTTTGATGGTGGTCAAGTAAAACCAGAGTTTCAAACTGAATATGAAAGGAGAAAACAAACATTCTTACCTTTTCAGATAAACGCTGAATTAATTGATACCTTTGCTCCGCGAGCAAAAATTATGCACTGCATGCCTTTGCATATTGGCTATGAAATTAGTCGGGACGCTGTGAATCATTCAGGCTCAGTAATCTTTGATCAGGCGGAAAATCGCCTGCACATGCAAAAAGCAATAATTCTCTGGCTTTTGGAAAAAGAAGGAGAAATTTTGAATAGTTAATATAATAAAAAAAACACTCGACCATAGTCCAGAGTGTTTTTTTGTATTTTATTTTACCTTCTTAATGAATTCTTTCATCTTCCCTGCCTCATCTTTACTAATTTTTCCTTTACTAACAGAATAATCAATTGACTTACCCATATCCTTTCTTTCTTTCAATCCATAACCTTTGCCAATACTTTTCTTCCATGAGTACTTATCAACCAATTTTTTCATTATTTCTTTTGGTTTTTTTGCACTTCCTCCAAACATAGTGCCTATTTGTTTTTGTTGGATCTTCTTTTCATCTGATTTCTTTTTAAACATAAGATCCCGAACATGTGCACCCCTATTTTCATCTCTTTCTTGATCACTAATTGTCATATAACTAGAAGTTGAATCTTCACCTTCACGCTTGGACCTCATGAGCTGACTCACAGAAACTCTGGAGCTCTCTCTATCTCTCTCTTGATTTAATTTTGTAATAGATAAATTTTGAGCTCTATTGACCCCACCCCCAACAACACGAGGTGCAGAAGATCTAGTAGGAAGAACTGGTGGTAAATTTGGTGACATATAATTAATAAATTATGAATTTAAAAATTGAAAAACCCTCTCTTCAGCAGTTTCATAATCTTTGATCCATTCAATTCTATTATCACGCTTGAACCAGGTATGTTGTCTTCGAGCATAACGACGGCTGTCTCTTTTTAAAATTGATATTGCTTCGTCCAAAGTACACTTACCATCAAAAAAATCACGAAACTGACGATAACCAATACCATTCATACTAGAAAGTTGCCAGCTATATTTTTGACGTACAATATTTTTTACTTCTTCTACAAGACCTAGCTTTATCATCTCATCAACTCGTTTGTCAATACGTTCGTAAAGAACATCTCTATCTACATCAATACCGATTTGCAAACTTTCAAATAGTGGATCACCTTTTTGTTGTTGTTTTGAAAATGGCTCTCCAGTAAATATACAGACCTCGAGCGCCCTGATAATTCTACGTTTATTTTTTGCATCTATTTTTTTGACAGCTTCTTTATCCATCTGCTTCAAGAGAAGCATCAGCTCTTCGTTGCTTTTTTCTTCCAAACTATTTCGTAATTTTTTATTTGGAGCAACACGCGGGATATACAGATTGTCTATCACAGACGAGATATAAAGACCTGTTCCTCCTGCAATTATTGGTAATTTGTCTTGCTTGCGTATCATCTTGGCATGCTTGATTGCCCGATCTCGAAACTCTGCAACACTAAAAGTTTTTCCTGGATTCAAAAAATCTATCAAATGGTGAGGCACATCCTGTATATAAAAAGTTTTCTTCAGCCCATCTCTTCTCCACTCTCCTGCCTCTTTTGCAGTACCAATATCCATTTGTTTGTAAATTTGTCGTGAGTCTGCAGAGATCACCTCTCCATTAAATTTTTTGGATAACCTAAGACTCCAATTTGTTTTTCCACAAGCTGTAGGTCCCAAGAGTACCACGATTTTGGGTAATTTTTCAGTTTCTTTTCGCATATTTCTTATGGTTAGAATACCACAAATTAAGATGTTTTTCTATACCTCTCACCTTGGAGTAGCCATATGTCTGCTCTAGTTATTTTTACAGGCTGTATAGTACTTACAAAGGATTTATCTCCAGGAAAAGATACCAATTTCATCTCATTTGAATTACCAAAGCAGTATCCATCTTCAAAACGATCCACCAAAACAGAAACTATCTTCCCTATATATTTTTGATTTTTTTTGTAAGTAATTTCTACCATCAAGTCCTGCAAAACCTGCCATCGTTGTTTTTTTGTAGACTTTGGCACGTTGTCTTCAAATTCCTTTGCAGCAAGAGTCCCCTCTCTTTCAGAATACTGTGCATGGTATGAAATATCAAATTCACATTCTCTATACATTGAGACTGTGTCGGCAAATTGATTTTCGTCCTCACCACAAAATCCAACTATAAGGTCTGTGGCAATAGCAATATCTGGTCTTTTCTTTCTAATTTTTTTGATTGTATTAATAAAAAATTCTCTATCATGCCTACGATTCATTTTTTGTAAAATTTCATTATTTCCAGACTGTACTGGCAAATGCAAAAAATTTACTTGTTTTTGCAAACCAAGAGCATCGACAACTTCGTCATCCATATAGACTGGATGGGCTGCAGTAAAATGGACTCTTTCTATTCCCTCTATTTTATTTATCTCCCACAAGAGTTTTGCAAAATCATTTTGTTTGTATGGATTGTCTGAAGAAAAATTTAGAGGATCAGGTGCAATATAATGGTTTACAATTTGTCCAAGTAGTGTAATTTCTAGATACCCACGACTAGCAAGATCTCTTACTTCTTTTAAAATTTGTTGAAGTGGTCTATTGCCCTCAACACCTCTGGCATGTGGCACTACGCAATAAGTACAAAAATGATTACAGCCAGTCTGAATCGGAATATATGCCTGAAAACTACTATTATAATTTGGTCTCAAAGCAAGATAATCTATTATTAAATTTTCGCCAGACCTCAACTCTGGATTAAGTTTAGAGAGCCACATCGGCAAATTTGTCATTTCATGAATAGGAAAATATAGATCAACACCAAACAATCGGTCCTTTAGTTTTCCATCTTTATCCCGACCTGGCATACAGCCTGTTACCCCAATAATTAAATTTGGTTTATTTTTTTTTAATTCTAAAAAATTATGACTAAAACCAGAAACTCGATCTTCCGCAGACTTACGAACTGAGCAACTATTCATGAGTATCACATCAGCCATTTTTACATCGTCCGTACTCATGAGACCCATTTTATCCAAAACACCAGCCATCCTCTCAGAATCACTCTTATTCATCTGGCATCCCAAAGTTATTATGTGATAAAAATGAGTTTGTTCCATATAATAATTTTGAATATTAGGGTGTACAATATATCAATTTACTTAATGTAAATCAAGGTTAAAAAAAACGCGGAACTCCATGTGCCGCGTTTTGACATTTTTCGAAGCTCATGACTTCGCTCCCCTCCCAAAATTAGGGTCCCAGGCCTCCAATGCATGAAGGTTTAGTACCCAACTGAAACCTGAGCGCAACTTTTTTTCTGGTTCAGGACTATAGTTTCTATAGCAGATTAACTTTTTTCTACTTATCAAGCCAAAACCAGTCAAAATATCTGCGATATCTACCACAAGACCCTTCATGCTCTCCCCTTCTGGAAGTTCATCAGGAATTCCTGGAAAAAAAATTGCGATCTGTCGGAGATGGCCTGCCCCGGCAAATATGATACGGGCACTTCTTGTACCCAACTCGTCGTCTGGTACTGACCAAACTACGAGTCTCTCTCTAAAAATTCCATTCAAATAAACTTCTAACCTCTTCTCCTTCTCTGTATAAGGCTGGTTTTCCATCTCATTTTAACTCCTCTATACAACTATGTACTTATATTGAACACCAAAAAGGAACTTC
>JAHJGG010000058.1 GCA_018824545.1 Patescibacteria group bacterium
GAGACAGTGGTAGGACCTTCTGTTACAGTAGAGGGTGATTTTGCTTCTGAGGGCAGAATTTTGGTAAAAGGTACTGTCTGTGGTAGTGTTGCTACGAGTAAGCTTCTTACTGTTGAGGTGGGTGCAAAGATTTTGGCAAATGTAAAAGCAGGGGAAGCATTAATTTCAGGAAAAATTAAAGGTAATGTAAAAGTTAGTGACCGATTGGAGCTAACAGAAACAGCACAAGTAGAAGGTGATATTATGTGCAATGAATTAATAGTTGCTGGCGGGGCTTTGATCATGGGAAAAGTTTCTATGAAAGGGATAAATATAGAAGATAGCAAAAGTGACAAAAAAAAGATGCTTGGTAAAGTATCAAAATAAGTTGATTTTTAAGGTCTACAGTAATCATTAAGCAGTAATGAAGAAATAGTAAACAGTGATTCACTGTTTTCTGGCTACTGTTTGTTGATTATTTTTTTTATGTATATTTATCTTTACGACAATTTTCTTCGCCACAAGAAGTTTGATTCTACTGTCAAAGCTATGGAAACTAGATTGACAGATTTTGGTATTGCTGGTAAGATCATACGTCTACAAAATTTTACAAATGCTGATGCGATTATAGAAGAGGAAATAAAAGAAGGAGCAGAAACAATTGTAATAGTGGGTGATGACGAAACTTTTGGTCATGTCTTGTCTAGAGCTGCCAAGCGAGATGTCTTATTTGGATTTTTGCCTGTTGGGCCAAATAATACAATTGCACAGGTATTGGGTATTCCAGTTGGAGAAGATGCCTGCGATGTCTTGTCAAAACGTAGAAAAGTATCATTAGACGTTGGTTGGTTCAATAATCGTTATTTTATAAATCAACTCCATATTCCAGCAAGCAATATACAAATAGAGTATGATGAAAAGTTCATGGTATCAGTTCCAAAAGGAAAGATAGAGCTCGTTGTTTGCAACCTCCGTCCATTTACTTGGAAAGATATAAGACAAAAAGAATATCGAATTCATCCTCAAGACGGAAAGCTTGAAGCTTTTTTGAAGCCAACTCTGCACACTGGATTTTTTAAGAAAAAAAATGAAGATCCAAGTATATTTCCATTTGAGGAGATGGTAATAAAAGGTAGAACGCCTTTTGTAGTAGAAGCTGATGGCAAAAAATCCAAAGAAATAAAGATTAAGATTAAATTATCAAAAAGTAAGATTAAGATGGTAGTGGGCAAAGAAAGAAGATTTTAAGCACGAGTCACAAGTCACGTACCACAAGTCAACCAAATCAACAAAGTTGAATCGTGGTATGTGTTTTGTGACTTGTGAATAGCGCGGGTGGTGGAATGGTAGACACGCTAGCTTGAGGGGCTAGTGGCCGATTAGGCCGTGGAGGTTCAACTCCTCTTCCGCGCACATAAAATAATGGTACCGTGAACTACAAGAGTTCACGGCCATGTACCCTTGTGGTACATGGGACACGCTAGCTTGAGGGGCTAGTTCCCACATAGGCCTTGGAGGTTTAGCTTTCGCTTTAAACATATATTTTACAATTAAAAAATTGTATTCTATAATAAGGTAAAGATTATTTTTAATAAATTTATATGCAAGGTGAAACAATTGGTGCTGGATACGCAAAAAAACAAATAGAGAAAATTAGGAGAGAAAAAAGAGATATGGGCAGTGAAAATAATGCATGAGTACAATCCAGGAATTGTCAAAAGCATTTATTTATTCTGATTCGGCCGTGGCATTACAAGCTGCCCTAAAAGATTCTGGTAATGAATCTTTATCAAAAATAGCAGATAAGATGGAATCTGGCAGTATTCATTTTGTGGAATTAGAAAAAATATCGAAGGTATACAAGGAAGGTGGACCAGCCGAAGCAATCAAAGAATTAGCTGATCTATTAAAGACTACTAAAGAAGCTGAACAACAGTAGTAAAAGGGTTATTATTTATTTAAAAAACAGATCAAAGTAGGCTGTTTTTTTGTTTATCCACACCCTACCCACATATCCATAATAAGGGCTTGACCCCGCACCACTGTTTTTACTCTAGGGGAATTGAATGTGAAGTTTTTTTTGGAGTATATTTAAGGCCTCTGAACATATCCACAGCCTTGGTGGTGCGGGGTTGACAGGTTTTTGGGAATGATGTAGAATGGTGAAGCATTCAAATAGAAATAGATCCCGTAAATTCGGGACCAAGTCCCAACTCTAGTTCGGACCTCTGGGTTACCTGATTTATTCAGGTCAATAAAAGTAAGAAAAATGATAACCATGTTAACTTACTCGAAAAACTCAGAACATCCAAGCGACTAGGGACAAAATTTTTTTGTTGTACTGATCGCTAAATAGCGATCTTTTTCTTTTAAGTAAAAAGTTGAAAGTAGAAAGTGGTGATATCCCATTTCGCTGAGACAAGAAGAAACATCATCTTGTCTCAGAGGAATGTGATGAAAGTATACGGTAGATCAGGTAGCACATTACAATTTAATTAGGGTAATAGCAAATTAAAAGACCACGTTAAAACTGCTGGAAGCAGAATACGTGGCGATCATGTAAAGTCATCTACGGATGATTACATGTTAACCACGTAAAATTGCCAAGGGCAATCACGTGGTGAAAAGCACATTTTTGTGTTTTCGCAGTAGGCAATATAAGAGCATACGGTGGATGCCTAGACACTGTCTAACGATGAAGGACGTTGCAGGGTGCGATAAGCTTCGGTGAGGTCCCAAGCAACCTTTGACCCGAAGATTTCCGAATGGGGGAACCCGGTTCCGTATAAAATCGGAATCACTGCATGGTGAATACATAGCTATGCAGGGAAGACCTGGCGAAGTGAAACATCTCAGTAGCCAGAGGAAAAGAAAGAGAATAATGGTACAGATTTTCACAGATGTAGAACAGATTTGCACAGATTACAGATTGGCACAGATTAAAATAGATTTTTATTTATATAATAAAAATTTGTTCATATCTGTAATAATTTGTAATCTGTGTATAATCTGTCTTAATCTGTGTATAATCTGCTACCTTCGATTCCCTGAGTAGTGGCGAGCGAAAGGGGAACAGCCCAAACCTATATTGTGTTTTGTTCGGTAAAGAATCAGTCTTTGACTTATTTCGATCCGGGCATTTAAAGGACAGGCCGTTGCAATATGGGTGTTGTAGAATATGACGTCAGCTACCTGTTATGCTGGTCATGGTAAGAAGTTTGTATAGCAGAAGACTCCTGGAAAGGAGCTCCAAAGAGGGTGATAGACCCGTACGTGAAATACACTTTTTTATCGTGAGGTTATACTTCTGAGTAGGGCGGGACACGAGAAATCCCGTTTGAATCCGCCCCGACTATGGGGTAAGGCTAAATATAGACAGTGATCGATAGTGTACAAGTACCGTGAGGGAAAGGTGAAAAGTACCCCGGGAGGGGGATGAAATAGTATCTGAAACCGTATGTTTACAATGAGCTGAAGTCCTACCACTTTCTTTTGAAAGTGAGGGACGACAGTGTTCCTATTGAAGAATGAGCCTGCGAGTCACTTTGTTTGGCAAGGTTAAATCCCTCTGGGAGATAGCCGTAGGGAAACCGAGTCTTAACCGGCGAAATTAGTCTAACAAAGTGAACCCGAAACCGAGTGAGCAATCCATGACCAGGTTGAACCCAACGTAAAAGTTGGGGGAGGACCGAACCCACGCGCCGTGCAACACGCGGGGATGAGTTGTGGATAGCGGAGAAATTCTAATCGAACTCGGTAATATCTGGTTCTCCTCGAAATAGCTTTAGGGCTAGCTGTACATGTTCCCTCTGGGGGTAGAGCACTGGATGAGAGGTGGGTCTTCGGATACCCCTTTCAATCAAACTCCGAATACCAGAGATTAATAGTGTGCAAGTTAGACTGTGGGGGCTAAGCTCCATGGTCAAAAGGGAAACAGCCCAGATCGCAAACTAAGGTCCCTAAATTATCACTAAGTGTTAAAAGTGGTGTCGATTCTTATACAACCAGGAGGTTGGCTTAGAAGCAGCCATCCTTTAAAGATAGCGTAATAGCTCACTGGTCAAGAGTCTTCGCGCTGAAAATGTACCGGGGCTCAAGTGATATACCGAAGTTGCGAATGCTCGTGCTTTGCACTCGAGCACAGATTTACACAGATAAAAAACAGATTATAACAGATAACAGATAGATACAGATTATTACATATTTTTTTAAAAATTTGTAAATTTCTGTCGGATCTGTAATTTGTCGGATCTGTTTTAAATCTGTATTATCTGTGCACGAATGTGAAGCATGAGCGTGGTAGAGGAGCATTCCTAGCAGCAGTGAAGTCGGACCCGCGAGGGCTGGTGGAGCGCTGGGAAGAGAGAATGCAGGCACAAGTAGCAAAAACGAAGGTGAGAGTCCTTCGCGCCGAAA
>JAHJGG010000059.1 GCA_018824545.1 Patescibacteria group bacterium
CAAGCGACAACACATAGAACGCACATCAGCCGGGTCCAGATCAGAATTGATAAAATTTTGAAAATATGGAGTACCATACTTGGCAGTCATCTCAAACAACGGTAGATTCTTTGGATCATCCCAATCAAAATCATCTGTAACATTGTAAGTAGGAATTGGAAAAGTAAATGTTCTACCCTTGGCATCCCCATGAGTCATAACTTCTATAAATGCCTTGTTTACAATATCTAACTGTGGTTGTAATTCACCAAAAGTATATGCATAAGGTTCTCCTCCCATCACAAGTCGTTTGTCTTTTAGATCATCTGGCACATTCCAATCAAGTGTGATATTGGTAAATGGTGTCTGTGTCCCCCATCTAGATGGAATATTGAGATTGAAAACAAAAGACTGAATATTTTGATAAACAAATTTATAAACTGAATCATAAACAAAATCTTCTCTTTCTTTGTCTGTTGAAAACTGAGTGTTCATTTTTTTTATATCTTCCCTTATCTCCAATTCATATTTTTTTACATATGGTGACATGTAAGTATCAAAACTAGAAAAAGCTTGTGCTCCTGCCCATTCATTTTGCAAAGTGCCAAGAAAATTAATCATCTGTGCCACAGCAGAACTCAAATGTTTTGGTGGCTTTGACTCTACCTTTTCTGAGACTCCATTAAAACCTTCTTCTAGAAGCGCTCGTAGGCTCCAACCAGCGCAGTAACCAGAAAACATGTCTAGATCATGCACATGCATATCCCCGTTGCGGTGAGCCTCTCCAATAGCCTTTGGGTATATATGAGAAAGCCAATAATTTGCAATCACCTTGCCAGCAGTATTCAAAATCATTCCACCAAGAGAATATCCCTGATTAGAATTGGCATTTACCCTCCAATCAAGCTTGTCCAAATATTCTGAAATAGTCTTGTCCACCTCTACTACCACCTGTTTGTCAGCTCTCGACTCATTTCGTTTTTGCCTGTATAAAATATAAGCCCTTGCAATCTCACTATAACCATACTGAATGAGCATATCCTCTACCACATCCTGAATCTCCTCCACACTAGGTATCTTGTCCTGAAAAATATCTTCTAACTGGGTCACGACATCTCTTGTCAGGGTAAAAGCAACAGCTGGATCAGAGTTTTCTACTGCTGAGCTAGCCTTAGATATTGCAGTCTCAATCTTCTTTATGTCAAAATCAACAATTGAACCATTTCGCTTTTGAATCTTATAAATTGGCATAGTGTTATAGGTATTAGGTAATTAGGTTTTAGGTTTTAGGTTTTAGGTTTTAGGTTTTAGGTTTTAGGTGTTAGGTGTTAGGATTTTTCTGTAAGAGACATAATTATAACACATCAATTTAGTCTCTCATAATATTAAACACTTGAGACCAAAAAAGGTGTCAAATGAGAGAAAATTTTTTCTTTTGAGTCGCAAAAGTATGAAAAAAGTTGGTTTGAAAATTATAAACTGTGGATAAGATTATTAGAATTATTGTTTTTTGTCAATAACAAAAACCCAGCTCACCAAATTTGGCGAGCTGGGTTTCTATTTACTGTTTACCACTTATTGCTTGCTCTGCTTACTCCTTACCTTCTTCTTTCTCTTCTTCGACCTTCTCTTCATCAGGTTCAATCGATTCTTCCATTACCACTTCTTCTGTAGATTCTGCATCAGTCGCAGTTTCAAGTTTCTTATTTCCAGTTTCATCTTCTTTTTCCTCAATCTTATCTACTACCAATTCTTCTTTCTTTTCATCGTCCTTTAAATCTTCGTCACTTTGCTCCTTTACGACTTCCTCCTCTTTAACAACCGATTTAACGCTCGCATCAGTAAGCCTTTCTATCAGCTCATCTTTCTTTCCAGTAATTGGCAAATCCTTTTCTTTTAACAACTCTTTTAGCTCAGCCACCTTCATCTTGCTATAATCTACACCTTCTGCCTCTGCAATTATTTCTCCCTCTGGACTCTCTTCAACTACATTTACAGTCCAACCTGTAAGAGTCGCAGCCAGACGAACATTCTGACCTCCACGACCAATTGCCAAAGAAAACTGATCTCCTGCTACTACTACAGTAGCCTTCATTTCCTTTTCATCCAGCTTTACTGCCGTTACTTTTGCAGGAGACAGGGAATTTTTTATAAATTCTACTGCATCATCACTGTACTGAATCACATCAATTTTTTCTCCGCCAAGCCCTTCTATAATTGTATTGATACGACTACCTCTCTGACCAATACAAGAACCAATTGGATCAATAGTATCATCGTCCGTAAAAACTGCAACTTTTGATCTATTGCCTGCGTCCCTTGCAATGGCTTTTACAACCACTTTCCCTTCCTCAATTTCTGGAATTTCTTCTGTAAAGATTACCTCTACCATTTTTTTGTCGGAACGAGATAATATAATTTCAGGCCCTCTATCACCCATTTGAACTTTTGATACAAAAAACTTCATCTTTGCTCCAGGGCGATATTGATCAGAACGAACCTGATCACTAACTGGCAAAACTCCGTTAATCTTTCCCAAATCTATCATTACAGTTCCGTTTTTTTCTCTACGATGAACTACTCCCTGCACAATCTTGCCGTCTTGATCTTTGAAACCTTCAAAAACATTGTTGCGTTCTGCTTCTCGCAATTTTTGTATAATAACCTGCTTGGCAGTTTGAGCTGCCATACGACCAAAGTCTCCAGGCACTTCCAAAGAGATTTCCAAAACTTCTCCCAATTTGGCAGTCTTTTTAACTTCCTTTGCCTCTTTCATCATTATTTGAGTTTTTGGATTAAAACGAGCCAAATCATCTACTTCTTCTTCACTAATTTCTCGACCTTCTTTGTGAGCCTGCTCACGCCTTTCAGATAACTTCTCTTGATCAGCTTCTAGAGTTTCTTCGTCAACATCTTCTACCACTTCTTTTACATCCCAAGCCTGAATATCGCTAGTTTCAGGATCAAATTTTATTTTAATATTTTGTTGGCGATTGCCAAAATCCTTGCGGTAAGCTGCACCCAAGGCTGTTTCTACTGCTTCCATAACCACTTCATATTGAAGTCCTTTCTCGTCACAGATTAGTTGTATCATTTTTGTTGTTTCGCTCATATAAATTTTTATTAGTTAATTTTTGTAAAAGAAAAAGCAGTCTAATAGACTACTTTATACTGATAACATCATAGCACATAAATATAATGCTGTCAAATCTCAGTCTTGTACAATACAAAATAATACTAACCATAATATATGTTTTTATTACCTATTTATTAACACCTTGGGGGGTCCGGGGGCGCAATTGTTTGAGCCCCCAATACTAGTATTACCATATTTTACTATGTAAAAAGGGGCGAGTTTTGCGCCCCAGGGACTTTTTGGTACTTTTTGGTCACAAAAAGTACAAACACAAATATTGTCCATTACTCAATCTTGGTATCTATGACGTTTGGTTGAGCCATAATTTAAATCCAAGAGCTTCGCTTTAACCAAATACTTCCAAATATTTGTTGGTTATAAAAAAATCTTTGTCCCAACCCACCAAAATCTAATATCTATTCAATCGGAATCTCGTATTTTTTAAAATTAACCTTACTACTCCTTTTATCCAAATAAACGCTAACCTGTTCAAACTGAATTGGATTACTATCCAAATCAATATTATTATTCAAACAATATTGCCAAGCAGTCTTTTTAAAACTTATCATTTTATTCTCCTTCTTCGTAGCCCTCTCAGCACTACCTTCACCATAACTACGAGTCTTTACTTCTACAAAGCATAGCGTATCTCCAAAATGATGTTTATTTTGTCTAGCAATAATATCAATCTCTCCAACCTTTTTTCCTCTCTCACCATGAATTGTAAAATTGCGTTCAACTATCTGGTAATCATTGCGAATCAAAAAAAGAGCGGCCTGCTCTTCGCCCCAATCGCCGAGTTTTTGTTTCTCTGTGCGTGACATATGATTACGGATTACGGATAACACGGAGTTACTGATAATATAATTTTTAATAAATCCGTACCTCCGTGTTATCCGTAATCCGTAATTAAATTTTGTACAAAACAACCCCCTTATGATAAGGCCCTACATCAAATTCTTCTTGCAAAGCATAACCGTGTAAACCAGACCAGCGTTTGATATCTTCAAAATCTACAAAACGAGCATCATCTGGTCCAAATTTTAGACCTTTTTTATACCAGTCAACTACGACAAGTCTTGCTTTATCTTTTAGTAAACGATGAATTTCCTCTAGAATAGCATGGCGGTTATTGGATTGATCCAAAACATTAACCAAAAATCCAACATCTATACTACTATCCGGTATTGCAGTTTTTCCTATCTTTTCCAAATCAGCCCAAATCGGATGAATATTGTGTAGAGCACTGATTGAAGCATTTTTTTTGACATTCTCCAGTATGTTTTTCATTACATCCACGGCATACACCACTCCTCTGTCACCAATAATAGGAGAAGCTGGAAACACTATATGATTTGTACGCCCACAACCAAAATCAGCAATATGCATACCAGCTTGCAATTGCGCTTTTTGAAATAACAGGTAGGGATCTACCATTTGATTTCCAGTGTGATTCATACGCACGTCAACATCAAAACACAACAACATTACAACACCTTATAAAGATTTGGCAAGATTTAATTCGGACCACAACATTGCTCCAATTTCTTCTGCCATATTTATAAGTTTATCATAATCTTCCTGTAAGATATAGCTTTCTGTATAACAAAAATAAATTAAATATTTTGACTCTTTTAATGACCCGTAGGAATTTTCATAATACTGTACTTTGCAACCCGGTTTAAATCTAGCATAGCCTTCTATATAATTTAAAATTACTGACATGCCTGCCCTACGCAACTGTGACCTCACCCCAAACAACTCATCAGAAGGAAAATCTCTACTCACCTTATATACAAGTTTAATAAATAAATGCATCTTCAGCTTTAATTGATCCTGAAATTTTGTCATACTACTAGTGTTGACGTGCTGTTGTGCTGTTGCGCTGAAGTGATTAGAAATTAAATAGTGTGCCAAAAGTATTCATAATAAAAGGACCGAGAAGTCCAGTGACTCCCATCATTGAGACAAAAATCAAGAGGACACCAATCAATTTGTACATTAATCTAGTACCACCACTACTACCCAAATGAGTCTCGGCCCAAGAACTACTACCAAATGCCTGCACAATCCATTCTGTTTTTATTACCATCATCGTACCAATTAATACACCCAAAATACCAAAAAAATATTTCATAATAATACTAGGACTTAAGATTTAAGATTTAAGATTGAAAGATTACAAAATTATTATATCACTTTTTTACAATCAAAACCACCCGCTTAAACGCTGATGGTTTGTATATTTCCAATTACACCAACTAAAACACAAATGATATGTTTTTTTTATTTCTAAACACCTTGGGGGTCCGGGGGAGCAATTGTTTGAGCCCCCAATACTAGTAATACCATATTTTACTATGTAAGAAGGGGCGAGTTTTGCGCCCCAGGGACTTTTTGGTACTTTTTGGTCACAAAAAGTACAACCACAAATATTGACCGTTACTCAATCTTAAATTATATGGTATTTTAAAAACCAATTCGAATCCAAAACTTCACTTTAAACGAGTTGCCCAGTTTACGCTGGAGATTTTTAATTAAAACAAAAAGAGCCCTCTCGGACTCTTTTTTAATCTTTATACTAAACCTTCTTCTTTACTTCTTTCAAACGTTTTTTTGAAGTACGCAAGTAAAGAGGTTTGGACTGCCTTACTCTCATCTGACGAACAAGTTCAATTTTTTCTACAATAGGAGAATGTATTGGGAATATTTTTTCTACACCAATACCACCAGACATTTTTCGAACAGTTACAGTAGCACCATTTTCTTTACCATGCTTCACTGCCAAAATTTGACCCTCGAAAATCTGAATACGTTCTTTTTCTTCTCCTTTGGTATTTTTTTCTTTAATTTTTTGGTGAACTTTTACAATCATTCCTGATTTGAGTTCAAGACGAATATCTTCTGCCATATTATCTTTTTATTAATTTATGAGAGGTCGAAGATTGTTCATTCGACATCATTGTCACTTTAGTTTATAAGTATCACCCTATCACTTTATCACTTGGAATTACGCAGTGATTAAGTAATCAGGTGATAAGGTATTCGGGTATTCAAGTGATTAACGTGGGCTTAGTTTACTATAATGTATCTTTTTTGTCAATAGATATAACACTTTCAATTATTTCTCTAACTTTAGAGACTGACTCGTCAAACTTTCCATCTTCATTCTCCACCACAAAATCATAAACATCCTTATATTTTAGCCATTCTTTGGTATAGGCCATTCTCTCTGCCACATATTCATCTGACACATTATCTCTACGTCTAATTCTATTTTCCAATACCTCGAGAGGGGCATTTATAAAGATCGCCATAATCTCTGGCATTAGTTTTTTGGCATAAATTACACCTTTATATTCAATTTTCCAAATACCAATCTTGCCACTATTTTTTATTCGTTCAATTTCTTCAAAGGTAACACCATAATATTGTCCATTATATTCTTCTGCATATTCAAAAAACCTGCCATCAGCAATACCTTCTTTAAAATCTTCGCGGGTTATAAAATAATAAGGATCTCCCTGAGATTCTCTGGCTCTCATCTCACGTGTACTAGTGGTAATAACACGCTCAATTGGCATTTGCTTTGCCAAGGCATTGATAATACTATCCTCACCTGCGCCCGACGGACCAGAGATGATGATTATGGGTTGTTGTTTTGTCTCCATACATTTATATATATTCAATCTTATATTTTACTTTCATTACTTGATATTGTTAAATTGTTATATTACTATGAAACATATAAAAGAATCTTATGTGTAATTTCAAATAAATATTATCCAAACAATACATATATACATATATACATATATATGTAACATGACAATTTAACAATTTAACAATGTAACAATGGATCATTTTAGCAATGAAAAAATTATTACTTTAAAACTACTAAAAACCTCTCCAACTCATCTGGCAACCCAGCTTCAAAACAAACTTTTTCATTTGAAAAGTCTGCAAAGCATAACCTACTCGCATGCAAAAACAATCTACCGAGCTCAATATCTCTTTTCAAATTTAATTTTTTATTAAAATATAATGTATCCCCCACCAGAGGATGATTGTATGCCAACATATGCACCCGAATCTGATGTGTCCTTCCTGTATGAATTTTTACTTTGAGCATTGTAAAACGTGCAAATCTTTTTTCAACCCAATATTCTGTCAAAGATTCTTTGCCAGGTTGAAGTTTCATAATAGTTCTGAGTGACAACTTGTCTGTCTTTGGTCGAGATGCCATCCTACCATCACGTCCGCGATCAATATCAAAATCAATCATCTCATGATCTGATTCTACCACACCATGCACTAGTACACTGTATTCTTTTTCTACATCACGATTTTTGAATTGCTTTTTCAAAAACTCAAACATTTTTTGTGTTTTTGCAACAACCAAAAGCCCTGAAGCTTCACGATCCAAACGATGAACTATACCAGGTCTATTATCATATTCTCCCACGCCTTTTAGTTTTGGATAATTTTCCAAAATCCATGAGGCCAAAGATTCTCCCTCTTCTGCTTCTGTGGGGTGAGTAAGCAGTCCAGTCGGCTTATTCACTATCAGATAATCATCTGTCTCAGCAATTATTTCAACTTCTAAATTCGTTTTTTCATAACTTCTTTCCTTTATAACCTCTGTCCTTTGTAGCTCCATAACTTCTATCACAGTTCCTTCTTTCACTATTTCTCCAGTTTTTCTAGGTTTGTGATTACCCACAAAAACCGCCTCACCCTTGATAAGCTTTTGCACTTGAGACCTACTAATTTTCAATCTTCCTGACAAAAAAACATCCAAACGTTCTCCATCTGATTTATTTGAAACCTTAAATTTTTTTGAACTTTCATCTTTCATACGAAAATTGTACCATACTTAGCCCAATTTGTCCAGGTAAGAATAAATCATAGACTTGATTTTTTATTATAAAGCTGTTATTATTATCTCGGATCATCTGACGGGCCAGTAGCTCAGGGGTTAGAGCACAACGCTTATAACGTTGGGGTCGGTGGTTCAATTCCACCCTGGCCCACAATTCATAATTAAACATCGAGAAAAAAATGTGGTATAATACCATAACTATGACAGACAAAATACAAAAACTTATCATAGATGCAAAACACATCATGCTAAAAAGCACTGATCCTACTCACGACTTTGAACACACAAGGCGAGTAGTAAAGTACACTGAAGAAATTAGCAAACAATATTCTCTTACAGAAAAACAAAGACAAGCCCTCGTTCTCTCTGCTTGGTGGCACGATGTAGGTCGTACTATCAAAAAAAATCCTTCATATATATGGTTAACTTTTCTAGACGACATGATTTCTTCTTTCATGCTCTGGAGAACCACAATTTTTACAGGTTTCTTTGGCAGAGTACCAGGTCTAGCCACTAGAACAATTTTGTGCAAAAGTTTGGGTACTGGTGCTTTTTTTACTCGGATTTTAATGGGTCGAAAAGATCGAATTCTAGTCAGCATTATAGAGGATGCTGACAAACTAGATTTGTTTGATCTGGCGCGCCATCAAGAACTCTACAAACTAATAGAAAATTCTCGTCTATACAAACTTGGATACCGCACAATGGGCTGGTGGTTTTTTAGACTAAAAAGAATAAAACTAAAGACTGCTGCTGCTAGAGAAATTTTTAGATCAATCATGAATAATTTTTTACACTGGATAAAACAAGCCAGTGTCTTTGGCTGGCATGTAGCAAATTTTGGTTACGACTGGTCACAAAAAAATTTACTTCGGGTAGAAAAACTAGTATTTAAAATTCAATGTGCTGTTTGATATAGTCCTAACGACTTATAGTTCATTAGACAGAACATAGACACCTCTAAGGTGAAGCGCCCAAAAATAAATACAAACTTCTAAATTAGAATTTGGAGTTTAAAATATTACTTCTAAAATTTGAAATCTATGCAACTTTTCAAACGCTTTACTTCGCACACAATTAGATTACGAGAACAAACCAACAAACGATTAGAAGCGTACATTCACCCAACCCTCAGTTTTTTCCTTCTTATTACATTATCAACTGCAATAGTAGTCCTAGGTCTACTTCTAAACAATACAGCAATTGTGATTGGTGGAATGGTGGTAGCACCGCTAATCACACCAATTTTTGGTTTTTCATTAGGGTTAATTTTATTAAAAATAAAAAGAATTTTTTCCTCACTAATGGCAATCTTTTTGGGAGGAACACTTGCTGTACTAGTATCTGCAATCATTAGTAAACTTATAATTATTATGGAAGGTCAAAACTTTACACTTACAAATGAAATCATTGCGCGGGCAGAACCAAATTTATTATTTTTCTTAGTTGCACTTTTTAGTGGTGTTGCTGGCGCTTATGCTTATACAAACAAAAATGTTGCTGAACATATTACTGGTATTGCAATATCTGTTGCTATCATTCCACCACTTGCTGTCATGGGTGTTGGTCTCACTATTTTCAACTGGAATTTATTCGAACAAAGTTTTTTTCTTTTCTTATTAAACTTAGCAGGTATAACTTTTGGAAGTGTTATTACATTTGTTTCCATGGGTTTTGGAAGAGACATAGAAGTGACAGCAAAAGAATAAAATCAAATAACAAATATCATATAACAGATAACATTAATCAGATAATACGGTTCAAATAACAGATAACAAAAAACATGCGTAAGTATGTTTTTTTAATTTTCAAATATTCCAAACAATTTTATTATAGATAAAATTGCACTTATCAAATATCAATAAAAAATAATGTTCCTATTCGTTACTTGTTTTTTGTTCCTTGCTTTTTGTTATTTGTTACTTGTTTTTTATTTTTTAAAATTTGTTTTTTATTTTTTTAAATAAGTTATACACAGTTATGTAAAAAAAGTATGTTCAAACAACAAAAAAAAGTTTATACTACTAACATAAAGTAAAGGTCGATATAAAAAATATTTTTTATAAAACATTTTGCGTAAATGCTTGTCATGTAAAATGTTAAAAAGATTTTATCACTGCGACCATTTGGTGTGTACCATGGTTACATCAAAGTAGAATAAAATCTATATCAAAAAAAGAAAGGTGGTGTACTACTATGCCAATTAGAAAAAAAGCTACTCGCAAGAAAGCTGCTCCTAAGAAGCGCAAAGTTGCTCCTAAGAAAGCTGCTCCTAAGCGAAAAAAGAAAGCTGCTCCTAAGAAAGCTGCTCCTAAGCGAAAAAAGAAAGCTGCTCCTAAGAAAGCTGCTCCTAAGCGAAAAAAGAAAGCTACTCCTAAGAAGCGCAAAGCTGCTCCTAAGAAAAAGAAAGCTACAAAACGTAAGAAGAAATAAAATTTTTCTATACTACAAAAATCCTGCCAACTCGGCAGGATTTTTAATTTATAAAAAAACTTCTCTGTACAACATCCTACATCTTTCACAAACAGACTTTTTAAAATACAGTCAGCCAACATAAGAGTGGAAGATATTGGTTGACTACTCTGGCGTAGAAGTCGGCACTTGAAGATCACTTAGATCTACCGGCCCATCTGGAGAAGAAAAGTTTTGGAAAGTGTTGTTTGATTCTGTAGTTATAATCTCTACGCCATTATTTATCTTGTCTGCTTTGATGGCAGTGTAGCCGGTGTTGAATAGGGAGTTGGTGATACCAACTGTGGTAGTAACCATCTCAGAATTATCAATCCAAATTACAGAATTATATTCTGGATAATTAGCCCTTGTATAATTATTTATAAAACTCGAATTATTTACTGAAACATCTCCACTAGTAATAAATAAAACATGCGACATAAATTTGGTAGCAAAGAATCCATCAGTGCGTTTGAAACTTTGTCCACCAAATAAAAATTTAACATTATTAATATTTGCACTCCCACCATTCTTGATTTCAATTCTTGACCAATCCCCTGCTATTGGATCGCCAATATTTGTGTTTGGCAAATCATACTCACAATAATTTTTGTCTCTAGATGATGTAAAGACTACTGGATTTTCTGTTGTACCATTTATAAATAAACTTCCTCCGTCAATTTTTATAAGAGAAGTATTATATTGCCCAACGAAAATCACACCAGGTTCTACGTGTAAACTTTCCCCAGCACTTATATTAAAATTTGAGCCAATGATATATGGATTGTGCTCAGGTGTAAGAGTGAAGACTCCGTCTACATAATAATCACCATAATAAAAATAAGGAGAATCTATAAGCCACAGATCATTGTTTGCTTTTCGTGGACTTCCAAATAACGCTCCACAATTATTTGTTTTACCATACGGATTAATCTGGCTTATTGTCTCCCAATTGTCTGGATAACTACCTGGCAAAGCTGGATCAATCCTACCCATTGGCTGATAAAAATTATTGTTTGGCCCTGCTGTGATTGACCCTGCGGGCCATCCAGTCTCAAAATTCAATTCGTCTATAATTTTTTGATCACTATCTTTTAAGATTAAATGAGCTCCTTCATCTCGAAGGTCTATTTTTCTATCACTGTAAGCCAAATCAACTTCAATTTCAATGAGTGCTAATTTTGTACCTTGTTGTTTAACCAAGAGATAATACCCGCCAGATTCTATAGTACCATCCAAAATTATCTCTTTATCATCAATTGCCAATTTCCAACCGTTCAGATCAATATCATCTACTCCTGGGTTATAAAGTTCAATCCAGTTGTGTAGTTTGCAATCTTTACCAACGTTTTTTATTTCTGACGTACCCATCCAAGATACTTCGTTTATAACCACAGTCTTTATCCAATCAGCCAAAACAATATTTTCGTCTTCACTGCTCCAGCTTGATACATTATCAATACTGTCCCGCGCCCTTGCTCTAAAATTATATGTCTGCAACAATTCCACTTCTATTGTATATTCTGTACTTGTAGTATTGTCCAAAAGATTTTGCCATTCCCCTTCATCTATTTTGTACTCCATATCATAGTTCGCTATTCCAACACCATCGTCATTACTTGACCAAGAAATATTTATTGTTGGAGTCGCAGAGGTATTTAGTTCTGTACTCACAATTGGAACTGTTGGTGGAATTGAATCTAAGACAACTTTTACACTAGTGGTTGGAGTAATATCTCCATCACTATTCTTCCCATAAATTTCATAATTATTTTCGCCTTCAGACAAAACTAGATTTGCTTGCCAGCTTGTGCTGGATATAAAACTAACAAATTCTGTTGAACTATTTATATATACAAAATCGGTTACTTCATTTTTTGTTCCAATTATTTCAAAAGTTGAAGTATTTGTTATTGAATTACTAGGTGGTGAAATAATATTTATTTCAGGGTCACCAATTTCTATAACCTCTTCTTCCTGAATCACCTCATCTACTGGTGGCGGATTTGAGCTACCACCACCTCCACCACCAAAAAACTTTTTAACTGTGTTTACTATATTTTCTACTGTATTTTCAACTTCATTAATTGTTTCCTTGGTTTGATCCAAAACATCTTCTATCAAATCTTCGACGGTTTGCTCAATTTTTTCTCCCAGAGTCTTTTCTTCTTCCTGAACATCTATTTCCTCTACCACTATTTCTTCAATTTCTTCCAACACACTAATATTTAAAAAATAAAAACGGCTACCAATTTGATAAAAGTTGTAGCCGTCTTGCCTTACCACCTGTAACCGAAATGTATAGTTGCCAGGTTCTTGTGGAATATTAATTTTTGTTGTGAATGTGCCTTCACCTCCTGGTGACACACTTGCCTGATCCAACAGACTTGGACGCAGTGCTGTGAACCATGTTGGGTGTTTGTAAGGCTCATTTGGAGCGTGTCCACCCACCACATTTATTGAAACTTTTTTCTGCTCCCAACTGGTATTCCCAATATTTTTTGCGCGGACTGTTATCTGTGCTTCTGTCTGGCCTTTATTTACTTTCAAAGCTTCTGGAGAATTTAATAGTTGCAAATTATATACCGGTTCTTCTACCTCTACAAGATCTTCTTCAGTGGTAATCTTTTGACTTTCCACTGACTGTGCAGGATCATTATCAAAAAGTAAATCTCCAAAAAAATCTTTTATGCGGGTGAAGATGGAGGATTGGTTATCTGGAGTTTCTTGTGATTGTATTTGTTCATTTTCAAAATCTATTGATTCATATTCTATATTATCTTTTTTAATTATTACATAGGAATTATTCTGTGTGGCCCACGAATCTAAAAATGTGCGCAATGGAAAATGCTTCCAACCACCATTTGTTTTACCAGGATCATGGACAATAATTTCAGAATTGATAATCTGCAGAGCTACCATAAAATGCCCCTTCTTACCGACATCCATATTTATATTTACTGCAACTATTACAGGTTGCCCTGATGATAACATTTCATCAAGCCATTTCAAACCACCAACACCAGAATATGATTCCTTGAAATTTTTATATTCCTTAGCCCATGTTACTAATTTATCAACATTTGTAACTGATCCACTATATCCATTAATTGGATCACCGTATTTTTTAAACAACCAATCATCAACATCCTTTATGTCAGTCTCTGAAGGAATATTGCTCTCGATAAATGATGAAAGCATTACTAATGATGTCTGACCACAATTCAATGTAAATTCCCACAAGCCTGGTGGAACTTGAGACTTAAATGGCGTATCTATTATACTCCTAGCGACTGCGATTTTAGGTTGAAACAAACAAAATAAAACTAAAAATAAAATACACCCAATTAAAAATTTTATTTTATTTTGTTCGACCCCCTTCATATATAAAATTAGTTAATTCTAGTGAAAGATGATAATAAATCTTCTATATATTTATTCATTAAGGAATCACCACTACAAATAATTGAGAAACTTGTATAATATTTATTTAATTCAAGAGGTTTTAAATAATATGTAATATCACCAGTTCCCATAAAAGAACCAAAAAAGGCTAGAGATTGTAACGAGTTATTTATGTCAATAATTTCATATTTTTCGCAGTCAGGGTCAGAATCGCAATAATTCTCTGCATAATTTGACAGATCAAGTATATTTGTATTTTGTATAATTGTCTGACATCCAATTCCAGAAAAACCGGAGGAACCTATCTTTTCGTCAGACACATTACTTATTTTAATATAATTGTCATATTCAGTTACATTCCAATCATTAGGTACTCTTATTGAGTACTTTGCTTCCGCATTATTAATAACCTTTTCGGAATTAGCTAATTCTTCAACCATTATATTAGATTCATTCTCTTCATCCCCCCACAACCCACCCCCCTCATCACCCATCTGAAAATAAAAAAAACTGCCTACAGCAACCACAACAATAATAAAAATTAACCAATAGATCCCACTTTTTTGTTTATCGTTCATAATTTTTTATTAAAAATTTATAATTGAACATATTATAACAAACGTAATATATATAATAAATTATTTGTCAATAGTTCCCTTCCCTTTTAGGGTAGGAGGTTGTTTATTTTTTATAATAAAAACCTGCTCGAGAATAAACTCGGGCAGGCAATCTCTGGCTGTCATAATTCATAATTCTCGCAAATCATTCCACTATCAACTCTCCCTGTCTCAAAACCTCAACCCTACCCCCCACAACCTTTACAACCGTAGAAAGATTTTTTGAAATTAGTTCACCTGCATCAATCACTATATCAGGTTGTACCTCTTGGTTTTTGAACATCTCGAGTACTTCTTCAATACTATAAGGGCTAGCATAAGAAGACAGGTTAGCCGAAGTAGAGACAAGAGGCCTACCCAATTTTTCTGCCAAAGCCGAAGCAATTGGATGGTCCACGACTCGAAAAGCAGCAGTACCATCAGAGCTCATTACACCACGAGCAAGATTAACACCAATTTTTGTATGCGCTACTAGAGTCATTGGTCCGGGCCAATATTTTTGTGCCAACTCTTCAGTTTTATCATTCCATTCAATATATTCACGAGCCATACATTCGTCCGGCACTACTACCAAAACTGGTTTATCTTTTTGTCGGCGCTTTATCTCAAAAATCCGATCAACTGCATTCTGATTTGTTGCATCACAACCCAAGCCATATGCTGTCTCGGTTGGGTAGACGATTGTTTTGCCATCCTTAAGAGCCAATACTAACGCATCAAGGTCAATATCCAAAGAAGAAATAACTTTCATAGCAAGCAGAATGATTAGAAGATTAGAAGATTAGAAGATTATTAAATCTTTCAATCTTTCAATCTTACTCTTTCAACCACCTCAAATACGCCTCCACAAATCCATCAAGCCCTCCATCCAACACAACTTCCGGATCGGTTGTTTCAAATCTATATCTCAAATCTTTTACCATTTTGTATGGCTGTAAAACATAAGAACGGATCTGATTCCCCCACTCTGCACTCTTGTGTTCGCCTCGAATTTTCAATCGCTCAGATTCTTCTTCATCTTCTTTTAATTTTTGCAATTTGGATTTCAAAATTTTTAGAGCTGTTTCTTTGTTTTGTAATTGTGAACGCTCGTTCTGACACTGTACAGTGGTACCAGTCGGAGTGTGGACTATTCGTACTGCAGAATAAGTTGTGTTTACACTCTGACCACCATGTCCACCAGCCATAAAAGTATCAATCCGCAAATCCTTTTCATCTAGTTCAAAATCTTCATGTTCAATTTCTGGAATTACTTCTATGCCAGCAAATGAAGTGTGGCGCATTTTTTCTGCATCAAAAGGAGAAATACGAACAAGCCTGTGTGTACCATGTTCTGATTTCAAATGTCCATATGCATAACGACCTTCTACACGAATTGTGGATGATTTAATTCCTGCCTCGCTTCCACGAGACTCATCTAAAATAGTTGTTTTCCAATTTTTCTTTTCACAATAACGCAAAATCATACGAAGCAACATCTCTGCCCAATCTTGAGCTTCTGTACCACCAGAGCCAGCATAAACGCCCACAATCGCATTGGCTACATCATGTCTACCATCCATCAAAGTATAAAATTCCAAATCCATTATTTGCTTTTTAGTACTCTCAAATTGTTTTTCCAAATCTTCACGCAAATTAACATCCTTATCTACCTCGTCCATTTTGGCCATTTCCAGCAAATCTCCTACTGCAACTCTTAATTTTTTATAATTATCCACTTCTTGCTGAAGTTCTCCCAGCTCCTTGCTAACTCGAGTCGCATTTTCTGTGTCATCCCAAAACCCAGGCTTACTAGATTCACTTGTTAGTTCATTAATTTTAACTTCACTTTCTTCAATCTTAAGCATACCCCGCATTTCCGAGAGCTTTAAATATAATTCTTCTAGGGATTTTACTAATTCATGCATTTCCATACTATTTATCATATAACATATACCATATAACACACGATAGATGTCACATCTTACATGTTACATGCTACTGATCAAAAAATCAACCATCCACAACCTGAAGCTTGCTTGTTTCAATATTTGGTGTATAATACTATTATCCACACAAAGGAGGGACTGGTCTGTTAATAGATAGAGGAGAAATCTTCTTTCAATTCGACTACTTCGTCGAAAAAAAGATACGGGTTCAATCCCAACAATACCCAAGCGGCACCTAGTTGATCATACTGATCACAAAAAGGTCTAAAAGCGTTAGGGATGACGGTCGCAAATACCGTGGTATTGAAGGGTGGAGCTTGAAAACTTGACAAAAGGGGGAGTAGCAGAATACACAGACCAGTACCCCCCAACAAATTAAACAACCCCGACTAATTCGGGGTTGTTTTAAATCTGTATATATCTGTAACAAATCTGTTAAAAATTACATTCCCATTCCCATTCCGCCCATACCACCCATAGGAGGCATAGCCGATTCATCTTTACTTGGCAGGTCTGTAATAACAACTTCTGTAGTCAAAATCATTCCTGCAATAGATACTGCATTTTCAAGAGCTGAACGAGTAACTTTGGTAGGATCGATAATACCAGTTGTTACCAAATCCTCATACTCTCCTGTGGCAGCATTGAAACCATAATTACCATCATGCTTTTTTACTTCATCTACTACTACAGCGCCCTCAAATCCAGCGTTCTTTGCAATCTGACGAATTGGCTCTTCCAATGCTCTTTTCAAAATGCCAATTGCAATCATTTCCTCATCAGGCATATTGAGATCATCAAGTACTCTGGCTGCACGCAAAAGTGCTACTCCACCACCAGGTACCACGCCTTCTTCAATAGCAGCTTTTGTAGCTCCAACCGCGTCTTCAATACGATGTTTGGTTTCTTTCATTTCTGTCTCAGTTGCAGCACCAACTCGAATTACTGCTACTCCACCCGCAAGTTTTGCAAGACGTTCTTGAAGTTTTTCTCGATCAAAATCAGAGTCAGACTGTTCAATCAATTTTCTAATTTGTAATACCCTATCATTCACTGCATTTTGTTCTCCTTTTCCTTCTACTATGGTAGTATTTTCCTTTGTAGAAACAATTTTACGTGCTTGCCCAAGATCAATTAGTTCTGCATTCTCAAGTTTTAGACCAACCTCTTCACTAATTACTTTGCCACCAGTCAAAACTGCGATGTCTTGCAACATTTCTTTACGTCTATCACCAAATCCTGGTGCTTTGATAGCAAGAACATTGAATGTTCCACGAAGTTTGTTTACAACAAGAGTTGCAAGAGCCTGACCATCTACATCTTCTGCAATAATTACCAAATCCTTTTTACCAGATTGTGCAACTTTCTCAAGCAGTGGCAAAATATCTTCTAGAGAAGAAACTTTTTTATCAGTAATAAGTAAGAGGGCATCTTCATACTCAGCTTCCATTCGTTCTGGATTTGTTACCATGTATGGAGAAATATAACCCTTATCAAAACGCATACCTTTTACTGTTTCAATTTCAAGCCCAAAAGCCTGAGACTCTTCCACAGTAATTACACCGTCTTGACCTACTTCTTTCATAGCCTGTGCAATCTTTGATCCAATCTCACGATCGTTTGCAGAAATTGCAGCTACGTTTGCAATCTCATCTTCTTCAACTTTTTTTGATACATTTGTCTTCAGATAATTTACAATTGCGTCTGTTGCTTTGTGAAGTCCACGATTCAGTGCTACTGGATTGGCACCTGACGCAACATTTTTCATTCCTTCGCGAACAATTGCTTGTGCCAAAACTGTAGCAGTGGTTGTTCCATCCCCTACCACGTCATTAGTTTTGGTGGCAACTTCTTTTACAAGTTCCACACCAACATTTTCATTTTTATCTTCTACATCGATTTCTTTGGCAACAGTCACTCCATCTTTTGTAATAGTAGGAGAACCATAACCTCGATCGATTACCACATTGCGTCCTTTTGGTCCTAGTGTCACTTTGACAGCGTTTGCAAGCTTGTCTACACCACGCACCAAAGCTTCACGTGCTTCCTCCTGAAATGTAATTTGTTTAGACATAATTTAATATAGTTTTTAGTTCGGAGCCAATAGCCAATAGTTAGTTTGTACACCACTCTTGGCTATGAACTTTTGGCTATGAAATTATTATTGAATAATAGCAAGGACATCCTCTTGGCTAACAATTTTAAATTCTTCTCCATCGACCTCGACTTCATCGCCACCCCACTTTTTGTAGAGAACGATATTGCCAACAGCTACTTCCATCTGAGAACGTGTTCCATTCTCAAGTACTTTTCCAGGTCCGATTGCAATTACTTCACCTTCGGCTTTTTTTTCTTTGTCTACTGTATCTGGTAACACAATACCAGATGCTGTAACTTCTTTCTCTTTTTTTGGTCTGACCAATATATGGTCTCCAAGTGGTTTGATATTCATATGAATATTATTTTATTAAATGAATGAGACTCTTATATTTACTTCTTATCACTCTTGTTTGTCGAGTGATAATAATACCCTATTTTACAGTAAATAAAAAAAATGTCAATACCATGACAGATCTAGACTAAAATATGCAAAATTTTGTCGGGCTGACACGACTTGAACGTGCGACCCCATGACCCCCAGCCATGTGCTCTACCAACTGAGCTACAGCCCGTTATTAAATATAAAATACATTATTATATATATGAAGTCAATCAAAAAATCCCACAAAGTGGGACCTCTTGAGACCCCGTTGCTTCGACAGTACAAATCTATATCCCTAGTACTAAGTGGATAACCGCAGTTCCGATCCACAGACCGGAACAATATGAGTATTCCAGGATATAGTGTTGTAGAATATGATCGTACTATCGGCAATCAGGATCCTTTTTATTATATTAATAAAAAGGATATGTGTCAAATAACCAGACTATGTAAATGATGCAAATAAAAAAATCCACCATTTACACAAATACACATGCGTAAGATGGTGGATATTAAAAGATCAAACACTAAGACGTGACTTTAATCCCTCTTTTGATTATCACGTTTAGGAATCAATTTTTTGAACATTTTTCTAGCATTACTAACGTCCTTTGGCCAATGACGCTTGTTTTTTTCAGCAAGTGTATTAAGCTCGTCTCCCATGCCTCCAATATATCGGAGACTAGCAAAAAAAATACCGAGTGGAACCAAACAACTTTGCATGAGGAGATCTCGATACTCATCACAAGCACCTTCTGCAATTTCGTCAGCGACACGCTTAGCAATATCCCTTTCAAAGGAAGCTCCATCTTCATTAAGGACCCTTTCATCTCCCTTATTATTCAATCCTGCCATGGATTCATTCTCCCTTTAGATATGTAAAGGCTGTCTCCTCACTAAGAAAAGAACAACTACCCACTTTAAATGCCTCGCATTATCACATATTTTTCTATATTTGTCAATACAAATAAAAAACCACCGACTTATTCTGGTGGTTTTTTAGTAAAATTTTTAATCCGTAGTATCTGTAATAGTCGCAAATCCGTAGCTATTTAAAATCTATCGTAAGACATTATAACGTCCCTATCTCCAAACCAATGCTTGATCTCATGCTCTGCCTCCTGCGGAGTTTCAGAAGCATGTAAAATATTCATAACTGCTCGCTTTTCAGAATTTGCAACAGCTGGTGAATCATTGGAAAAGTCTCCTCGGATTGTTCCCATATCAGCTTTATAAGGAAGTGTCTCTCCAGCAATCTTTCTTACCATGTCTACTGCATGCACGCCTTCAACTATCATTCGAACAAGTGGAGCAGAAGTCATATAGTCTACAAGCCAACTACGTACCATCTTACCAATCTCCATTGCACTATCAGTTCCCAAATAGTCCTTAGCGTCTAATCCGTATTTTTCGTAAGTACCAAGACTCTTTGTTCCCAAGCGCTCTATCCAGGCTTCATCTTTTGGGTAATGGTCGTCAATTTGCTCTGTTGTGGGTTGGAACATTTCCAAAGCTACAATTTTTAAATCTCTCCTTTCAAAACGATTTATCACTTCGCCGATCAAAGCCTTTTTTACTCCGTCAGGCTTTATCATCACATATGTTTTTTCTTTTTTGAAATCCATACTTTATATATTAATAATTACATTGGCAATATTATAAGAAAATATTGTGAAAATGTCAAGAAAACTGCTTTAATTTTATGAATAAATGGTTTTACTAATAAAAATTAGTTAAACTTAATCCAAATGAATTGCGCCATCCTCGGGACACCTGTCCGCCCTTGGAGGAGAGCCCCGAGGTATTGGCAGAAAGTCTTTTGGTAAATCATTGTTCGAATTAACCTTTCCAATGCAGAGCATCGGGGAATTAAACCAATTTAATTCACTTGTGTCAGTCAAAATCCATTCTTGTCAGTGTAATCAATGATTAAATCTGTTCAATGTTGATAAAAATTATCTAGAATTGACAAAAAATAAATATAATGTTTAAATGCATTCACCCTTTAACCATGACATGGAGTGATTGTGGTAATTAAGCTAAAGAAAAAAAAGAGTGTTGGTTTGAATGGTAATGACAACAAAATCATATACACGAAAATTGAGAGAGTTCGTGTTTGGTGTGCTAAATGTAATTCTCACAAAGAGCCAATCAAACTTCCAAATGGAAAGCGTATCTGTCCAGAAAAACACGATTTGCAATACTAGACAGGTAAAGGAGATCTTGAAACCCACTTACGAGTGGGTTTTTTTTCATTGTCATCCTGAGTGAAGTCGCCGTGCCTGCCTGCAAGCAGGAGAGATCTTTCAAAATCTAAGTCAAATGGACCAACTTAATCCCTGCTAAGTCAATAAAACATTAATCTTGAAAGATCCTTCATCCCGATGCGAATCGTGATTCAGGATGACAGACTAAAGCTCATCAATCCCCCGCAAAAAACTCCTTGGTCCTCCCTCATCAACTGCCTCATATACAATATCATCAACATCATCACTCGGATCATCCCACCCCGAAAAATCGCTTTGCTCACTCGGGGTAAAAACAGTACTAGCTATAAAACCACTCTCACTGATTAGATCCCTATTAATTTCCTCAAGAAACATACTAGGGCCAGAATTCAAACTATTAAAACCACCCGACAATGGATACGTCAAATATAAATACTTTTTTGCTCTTGTTAACGCTACATAAAACAAACGTCTCTCTTCCTCCACTCCATCAGCTTCAGAAAGTGCTCGATCATTTGGAAATTGTCCAGCAGATAAATTTAAAATAAATACTGCTTGCCACTCCAAACCCTTGGCCTGATGTACAGTTGATAATATTATTTTTTCATCATCACTTCCCCTTTCTGACTGAGATGTATTGTAGCTCTCCTGCATGCTTGCTTCAGCCAAAAATCTTGGCAAGTCTGACTGACGCTCTGAAAACACTGAGAGTTGTAGAAGATCCTGCAATCGCTCACGATAATCTTGATACTCATATTCCAAATATTCAGTATATTTGGAATCCAATACTGCTTTTATAAGTTCGGACGGTATTTTTTCTACCAAAAGCATTTTCTTCCAGACAGACATAAAATCATTCCACCCCATTTGCCCACGAGAAGATAGCATACTGCCAAATTGTGATAATTCTTCTGTGGTATCAGCTAGGGCAATTGCCTGAATCAGCTTTTGCGCACCAGACGGACCTATCCCGACTTGCATATTCAAAACTCGACTCCATGCAATTACGTCATCTTTATTATTAAAGACTCGCAAATATGCTAATACATCTTTGATATGAGCACGCTCAAAAAATCTTACTCCTCCACGATAGTCATAAGGAATATCACGCTTCACAAGTTCTACTTCCAAAGCTTGGGAATGAAACGAGGCACGAAACAAAACTGAAATTTCTTTTAGTGGGACTCCCTCTTCGCGAAGCTCCAAAATTCTCTCTGCAATAAATTCTGCTTCTTCATAATTATCAGAAAATGGAAGTACTTCCGGTTTTGTAAAAGGATTCAAAATACTTTTTAGATCTTTGTCATACTGCTTTATATTATTAGCAATTACATCATTTGCAAGATTCAAAATATCCGGAGTAGAACGATAGTTAGTTTCTAATTTAAATATTTTGGCATCAGGATAACCCTCTCCGCCAAAGGCGGATCCGCCTTTGGCGGAAAATGCCAAAATATTTTTGATATCAGCTGCCCGAAATGAATAAATACTTTGTGCGTCATCTCCTACTACCAAAATATTTTTGTGCTTTCCAGCCATGAGCCTAATGATAGATGCTTGCACTCGATTGGTATCCTGATACTCATCAACCAAGACATACTGAAATTGTGTTGCATATGCATCGCGTACTCTTTCTGACTTTAGTAATAATAAATATAGATTGACAAGCAGATCATCAAAATCCATTACATTGGCAGAAAGCTTTCGAATACGATAGTCATCTGCAATTCTACTAAGTACATCATTTAGGTCCGACCACTTGGGATGTTTTAATTCCAAAACTTGTTCAATTGTCTCTCCAGCATTTCTAGCATAGCTAATAATAGACTGAACCACTTTTGCAGATGGAAATCTTCTCTGTTTTCTATCTACTCCTTCTTGCTTTAGACAAATCTTAATAAGATCCACGCTGTCAGCACTGTCCAAAATAGAAAAATTACTTTTATAATTTAAAAGAGGCGCATATTTTTTTAATATTCTATAAGATACATGATGAAATGTACCTGACCATGGCAATCGAACTTTACCTCCTGATAATTCTTGAACTCGATTAATCATTTCTTTGGCAGCTTTGTTTGTAAATGTTACCAAAAGAATATTTTTTGGGTCAACCCCTTGTTCTATTAGGTGAGCGACTCGATACGTAATGGTCCGCGTCTTGCCACTACCAGCTCCAGCCAAAACCAAACAAGCACCATCTCCATTTTGGACAACCTTTAGCTGTTCTTCATTTAATTCATTTATATAATCAATCATAGCTGGTTCATTGTATCAGAAAACCAAAACTATGTAAAAATAAAAAAATTAACCCTTTGGTTAACTTCTTTAATATAATCCGTAGTATCTGTAATAATCGCAATATCCGTAGATCCGTAATTCCGTAGCTCTACTCAATAACTAATATAGCTCTCCTCCCATTCTCCACATCCCCATTGTTCCAATCACGAACAGAATTCATCACATCACCAATTGGAAAAATAAAATTAGTGCCTGTGTTAATCCCCGGATCATTGGTAATAAATTCTGTTTCTGTAAATCCGCGAATCACAAAAGCATGATAAACTGGCCCCCCATCAGTATAATATGGATTTGGCAAAATTCTACCGTCTGCCACTACCAAAACTGGGCTACCTGACCTAATATAATCTTTTATCTGCTCTACTGTCGGGTCCGAAATAATCTTGACTCGACCTTCGAAACCAAAGTATTCCTCTGTAATCTGTTTTATTTTTTCTATATTAATACTTCCACCCCACCCAAGATCTTTTTCCCATGAAATTAGTTTCAAAATTTCTTCTTTTGCAAATAGTGGACTTAGTCCATAACCTTTGTAATAAGCATCGAGCATGAGTATTGCCGCCTCCTCACAAGCATCTTGCCAGGGCTGTTCCCAATTTCTCTCTGGAGCTTGTGAAGTAAATGGTACACCAAGATTGAATTCTGCCATTACAGAAATATTTTGTAATCCCGCATGAACTTCTACTCCTGCCGATTCCTCATCAATTTCTTCTTCTGTAGATCCAACAGGATCAGTAGATGTTTCTGAGACCAAAATTGTCTCTTCATTTAATCCTAATATTTCATCTCTACTTATTACCTGAATATGAGCAGTCAAATCTGTCGGTCGCTCCACAAACACAAAACGCCACTGCCATAAAATGCCAATGCTAAAAAAAACAATAAGTCCTATACAAATTAAATTGAATTTATATTTAATAATCATCATATATATGATACTCCTACTTGATTATTTAATCAAAATAGGCTACACTGTCACCAATATAACCATATAGCTTTATAACCATATAGCAATGTTCAAAATTACACACAAATCAACCGATTGTCAAGCCCGCGCTGGTATAATTCATACTGATCATGGCGATATTGAGACGCCTATCTTTATGCCAGTAGGAACACAGGCAACAGTAAAATCTCTAGATTCAAATGATCTGGAAAATTTGAATGCTCAAATTATTTTGGCAAATACATATCATCTTCATTTAAGACCAGGCGAAGACCTAATTGCTGAGCAGGGCGGTCTGCATAAATTTATGAACTGGAACAGGCCAATTCTTACTGACTCTGGTGGCTTTCAGGTCTTTTCACTTCAACACGTCAACACGTCACCACAACAACAATCAGAAATCAGAAATCAGAAATCAGAAATTAATAACGAACACAGTCATCTTGTTAAAATAGATAACGATGGAGTTGAATTTAAGTCTTACATTGATGGCTCTACTCACCGTTTTACTCCAGAGTCTGCAATCGAAATCCAACATAAGCTAGGTGCAGATATTATTATGGCATTTGACGAGTGCACTCCGGATGATAAAGATGAAAAGTATGTACGCGAGGCTATGGAACGAACTCATTCGTGGGCCGAACGCTGTCTCAAATATCACAAAAGTCAAAAGTCAAAAGTCAAAAGTCAAAAGTTATTTGGCATCATCCAAGGCGCCAATTACGAAAATCTTCGAAAAGAATCTGCAAAATTTATCTCCTCCCTCGATTTCGACGGTATTGCTATTGGAGGAGAATCAGTTGGTTTCAATATGGAGGCTACCAAACAAATTTTAGATTGGGTGATTCCCATCATTCCTGAAAACAAACCTCACTATACTATGGGCGTGGGACACTCACCACTTGATTTGTTTGAAATTGTTGAACGCGGAGTGGATATGTTTGATTGTGTTTCACCTACCCGCATGGCACGAAACGGAACACTTTTTGTCCATCCAAAAATTTCTAAAAAACACCGCATTGATATTACCAAAGCTAACTTTAAAAATGATCCCAATCCAATAGATTCTGAATGTACCTGTCCAGTTTGTTTACCCGACATAGCAGGGAGGATGGAGACAGGTAAAAATTATTCTCGTACATATATTCACCATCTTTTCAAAGCACAGGAATTACTGGCCTATCGACTAGCAACCATTCATAATATCCACTTTTTCTTGGATTTAATGAAACAAATAAGGCTCTCTATCGCAGAAGACCGCTTTATTGAATTTAAGAAAAAGTGGTTTACCACTTAACCAAGAAACCCTTGGCGAGTTTGCCAACTCATGAACATCAGGAGTTCTAAGATGGAAACTGCAAAAGCAAAAAGGTTGGGAAATCACTTGATGCAAGAAGACTTAGAACAATTTTGTAAATTTGTGAGCCAACTCTATCAGCCATTTGACAACTCCAGTTCCCACAAGTCGCCACCAACGGCCGATGGGCCATGTCAAGTAGTCAAAAAAAAACCTACAGACTGGCCACCTCCATACGACCCATACAAAGGAACATGGAATCTCGCATTCTGGACCTGGGTCGGGGTTCTTTTTCAACGAATCCTAGACGTGGCCGAGCCCAGAATCAACAGCCTACTCGACTAAACTGAAAACTGGTTCAAATCCTTTTGGTGATGACAAAAAGTAGGGTCTTGGTAAATAAAAACTACCCACCCTACGCATATGTCTGTAATAACGGACATATGCGTAGGAGTATTGGGTAGTTTTTTTATTACATAAAATATAAGACGACGAAACAAAATAATTTTTTGAATAAAAAATCAATTTTTTAAATATATCTTTTCTGTTTTTTCCACAATCCCCTCCCAATTAAAATTCTCTTCTACCCAACGCTTTGATTTTTTACCACGTTCCTCGACAATCTCTGGATGATTCAAAAGTGGTTCTATTTTTTCTTGCAAATCATCCACATCAGCGCTTACAAATGTAAGCCCAGCATGATCAATAGATTCTATATTTTCTGGAATGTTGGAAACCAGTACACATCTCTCCGCTGCCATAGCTTCCAACACTGACATTGATAACCCCTCGGATTCAGAAGGCTGAACATAGAGATAACAATTGACGTAAAGCTGGGACAATACTTTTCCTTTTTGGAATCCGGTAAAAATAATGTCAGAATTCCCCTGGCTGAGCTCATGAATATATTTGTTATATTCCTCACTAAATGATGGCGCACCAACTATTACCAATTTTTTGTCAGTATCAAGTCTTGCGTAAGCTTCTATCAAAAAATGAATACCTTTTTGTTTAACCAATCGCGCAACATTGAGAATATATCCATCACACTTTAGTCCCCACTCGGAAATTAGATTGTCTCCTGGATATTTTTCTACTATTGCCCCATTGGGAATATATATTGTATTTGCATTATATTTTTCACGACAATACTTTGCAATGCTGTGGGATACTACAATGGTAGCATGTGGAAATTTTATTGCTGTCCACTCTGCATATCGCAAAAATAATCTAGCCATGACTCCCCACTTGCTGTGTAGCCGATCTATGCTGTGAAAAGTAACAATCACTTTGCTTTTTCTTTTGAAAAGTCTCGGTATCCAAGCCAGAGTAGCAGGTCCTATGCCATGATAATGAATTACATCAACTTTTTCTCTCATTACAGATAAAGTGGCAAATAGAGAATAAGTAAAAGTATCCAAATTCTTTGTTGGAATTGAAAGAACTGGAATTATTTTAATATTCTTTTCTTCTTTTTTTTCTGAATCAAAAAATCTTGGTCGCACATAAACCAAAATATCATGGCCTTTACTTGCGAACCCTCTACTCAATTCAAAAACATGTCGTTCTATTCCACCAGCACCTTCTTTTAGTTCAATTCCCTTTTGTCCTATGAAAGCTATCTTCATATCTAATGTTATTTGTTTTATGACACCTGCTATCTGCTATTTGATATTTGTTATCTGATAAACATCGCATCCCCAAAACTATAAAACCTATATTTTTCTTTCACTGCCTCCTCATAACAGGATAACGTAAATTCTCTATCATGAACAAACGCACTGACAAGCATGAGAAGTGTTGATTTGGGAAGATGGAAGTTTGTTATCATTGCGTCAACAATTTGAAATTCAAATCCTGGTTTGATAAATATATTAATATCACCAGAATATTTTTTTAATTGTTTTGTAACTTCGTAACTTTGTAGCTTCGCCACCCCCTCTAAAGTCCTCACCGTAGTCGTCCCTACTGCAACAACTCGACGCCCTTCAGTCTTTGCAAAATTAATTTTTTTTATATTTTCTGTGGTCAACTCTACCCACTCACTATGCATCACATGGTCTTCTACACGCTCCGACTTTACTGGAAGAAACGTTCCAAGACCCACATGTAATGTTACTTCAGCAAATTTAACTCCTTTATTTTTTAATTTTTTTATAAGCTCTGGTGTAAAATGGAATCCAGCAGTAGGTGCAGCCACAGAACCTTCATGTCTATCATCTGCATATACTGTTTGGTAACTTTCGAGCTCATGTTTTTCATCCTTAACATACGGTGGTACTGGAACCGTTCCATATTTATTTGCTTTTTGTCTCACGACTTCTGCACTATCAGGAAACTGAACCAATATTGTTCCTTCAGGTTCTTTTAACAATACTTCACACTCAAAATCATCTGCAAATACAACCTTACACCCCATTCGAACATGTCTACCTGGTTTTGCTAATACTTTCCACACTCCTTCATTTTCCATTGATCTCACCAAAAAAATCTCAACTGGCTTATCATGTCCTCGCAAAACTTGACCAGTGTTTGAGACCAGCTGACCAAAAAGTCTTGCCTTAAAAACTTTAGAATTATTCCAAACAATCAGATCCCCCTTGTTTAAATAATCAAGAATATCATAAAAATGAAGCTGTTGAACTGGCTTATTTTTTGCCTGCCCGCAGGATTGGAGGGTTTCTTGCTTTTTATTCCTTTCAACAACCAAAAGCCGGGAGTGATCTCGTGGTTTGACTGGTTCTTGCGCGATCAGCTCTTGTGGTAAGTCGTAATTAAAATCATCTGTTTTCATACTCATCTTTTATTGCCATAGCCACTATACCAGCTACATCTTTGTCCAAAACATGAGGAATTATTTCCTCATCTGTAGGATTTTTTATATGGTCAGCAAGTGCCCTTGCAACCCTCAATTTCATCTTGCTAGTAATCTGAGTTCTAAGATCTAATAGCCCTCGCATAATGCCTGGGAAAGCTATTACATTATTTATTTGATTTGGATAATCACTTCTGCCAGTTGTTACTATCCTAGCTCCGGATTCTTTGGCCTCATATCTTGAAATTTCAGGAATAGGATTAGACATGGCAAAAACAATTGCATCATTATTCATGGTCCGGATCATTTCCTGTGTTACAATGTTAGGTCTAGATACACCAATAAATACATCAGCACCTACCATTACTTGGGACAAAGATCCACACTCATTTTTTATACTATCTTCTTCAAGAAGTTCAAGTTTTGCAAAATTCAAATCATTTCGTAAGCTACAGACCAAGCCTTTGGAATCTACCAGAGAAATATTTTTTGCGCCAGCTTCCAATAATAATTTTGTAGTTGCGACACCGGCTGCACCCACCCCATTCATAACTATTTTTACTTCATCAATTTTTTTTCCTACAATTTTTAGAGAATTATAAAGTCCAGCCAAGATGACCACAGAAGTTCCATGTTGATCATCATGAAAAATTGGGATATCTAATTTTTCAATTAATTTTTTTTCAATTTGAAAACATCTTGGTGCAGAAATATCTTCCAGATTAATTCCACCAAACATTGGTGAAATTAATTCTACTGTCCGAACAAATTCGTCTACATCTTGAGTTTTTATTGCGATCGGAAATGCATCTACATCTGCAAAAGTTTTGAATAAAACACATTTGCCTTCCATGACTGGTAGACTAGCTTCTGGCCCAATATCACCCATACCCAAAACAGAACTTCCATCAGTAATAACAGCCACCATATTATGTTTGCGAGTATAGTCGTAAACTTTGGAAATATCATTTGCAATCTCTAGGCATGGCAAAGAAACTCCTGGGGTATATGCCACACTCAAGTCCTCACGAGTTTCTATTTTTGCACGCGAAATCACCTCGATTTTTCCTTTTAATCTTTTATGATATTCAAGTGGATCAGGTGCATCTAACTCCTCAGTTAAATTGTAGTCAAAATCTTTAGTTTGCATAATAGAACACAGATATAACTGATCAAACAGATTCGCACAGATAAATCTGTGAAAATCTCATCAAATCTGTTCAATCTGTGTGATATAAGATACCTATCTCAGATACATATAAACATTAGCATTATGTTCCTCAAGCGTTTTGGCATAATGAACTGTCCCATCGCTATCAGTCAAAAAATACCAATAGTCATTTTTCTCTGGATAAATTGCAGCGTCAACAGTTTCCAAACTTGGATTAGATATTGGTCCTGGTGGAAGTCCAGGATATTTATATGTGTTCCAAGAGTTTAGAGAATCCCGATCTTCATTTGTAGTAAACAAATTTCCAGTCTTACCAACTGCATAGTGAACTGTAGAATCAGCCTGCAATGCCCAATTGACGTCATATCTACGCCAAAAAATATCTGCTACTTTTTTCTTGTCTTCTACTCCTCTTACTTCCCTTTCCAAAATACTAGCTAGTGTAATCACCTCATGAATATTCCTACCAGATTCAACAATAGCCTGATACATCTCATCAGTAATTTGATCATTTCTTTCATCAATCAAAATATCTACAATATCCTCTACAGTTGCGTCCTTATATATTCGATAAGTATCTGGTGCCAAATATCCCTCATAACTAATATAATTTGGCTTATCTACAAGAACTTTCAAATTCAAATATTTATCAGTTGGCTCTCCTATTCCTGCTATTCTATAATTTACTGCCGGCAGCCCAATAAATTCAGTCAGTTCTTCTGCTTGGGCAATACCTTCTCTTTCCAAATATTGTGCCACATCTCGAATAGTCCAGCCAGGTATAATTGTAATTTCTTTTTCAATCAAGCTCGGATCTCCCAGAGCATTTACCACTCTGGCCAAAGTGATCGGAGACATTATCTCAAACTGTCCTACCCTTACTTCCTCATCAATTCCTTTCCAAACCAAATATTTTTTAAAAATCCACGCACTCCTTATTATCTGTTCGCTTTCCAATCTATCAGCCAGCGAAGAAATAGATTCTCCTGATTTTACCTCAAACTGCGCCAAGTCAGATTTTTGTGCTTCAGCTGTGTAGATTTCGGAGATTATAAACCAGATGCCTACTGACAAACACGCTATAATTATAATACTTATTATTTTTTTCATAAAAGTGATAGATGATAATTAAAAAATATCATTTATTTAACTTAAAAAAAGTCGTTCAACAATTCACATTTCATTAACTAAATTCCCTCCAGTTCTCCCTCGCCCACTCCAATCTCTCTGGCACACCAACATCAACCCAGGGTCGATCTGACTCATATACATCTAGATCCTGCATCTTTGGAAAAACATCATATTCAATACTAAAATCGTCTGTGTTAGGAAAATATTTTTTAAACTTTTGATTGAACAAATAAACACCTCCATTTTGATATCCAGGTTCATGCTTACCTTCTTTTTCTTTAAATTCCTGCAAATGATAATTTTCATTATAAACCAATGTACCATAACTTGCTACATCAGGAACGTGTGAGCCTAAAATTATTCCATCACCTTCTGGTCGCAAATAAGATACCATATCTTCAAATTCAACAGTGGTGAGAACATCACCATTCAAAATAATAATTGGTTCACCCGGCTCAGTTAAATATTCTATCCCATGTTTAATTGCACCACCTGTCCCTAATTTTTTATCTTCTATTGCATAAATTAATTCTATCCCCATACGTTCAGTACCAACTTCATTATGTAAAACATGAGCCAAATGACCAGAGGCCAAAACTACTTCTTTAATTCCAATTTTTTTTAATTTTTCTAACTGCCAATCCAAAATAGTCTTGTCACCAATTTTGAGCAAAATCTTTGGGATCTCCTTTGTAATATCTCCCAAACGAGTAGAGAGTCCTCCACAGAGAATAATAGCATTCATAAAAATAATAATTTAAAAGCATTGTAAATTGGTTGAGAAATATTGTCCACTATCCAAAAGGATGAAAGAGAAAAAAAAGTTGCCAAAACAATCCCCCCAACAATGTCTCGCGGATAGTGTACTCCAGCATAAACACGAGAAAAACCAACTAAAAGTGCCAACAAAAGTAAACCAATACCAAACCAAGCAGGAGCACCCATAAGCCATGTTATTTCTGCAACTACAAATGAAATCAAAGTATGGTCAGACGGAAATGCTTTCCATGTCTGATATGGCTCAAACAATTGCATAATATTTGGCAGTTCGCGCACAGGTCTAGCCTTTTGCCAAATCAATGCTACAAGCCAGCTGGTAATAATAGTAAATGTAATCGTTGTCAAAAGTAATTTTATAAACTGAAGAAATAAGTTTGGCCCAGAGTCAAATAAGACTGTCACAGCCCATGATAAACTCAATAAAACTATAATATAAATAAGTACATGCGCACAAAAAAGCATGATTTCATCCAACCATTTGCGCTTTCCAAGCTCTGCATTTATAATAAAAAATAATTTGTAACTCCAACTTTGCTTCATAATTCTTTTAGATAATGTAGGGCCTGGTAAGCGCACATTACATCTCCCACACCGTGTAATTCACTATTCAATAAAATATTTTTGAACTCTTCCATGGAAATAAAGTCCATATCAATATCTTCTGATTCTTCTAGTGTCTGCTCAAATTTCTTTTCAATACCAAGAGCCAAAAAACAATGAATCGACCCTGTTATATATTTACCAACCATAGCTGAACCAAGATCAATAATTTCTCTTGCCACACAGCCAGCCTCTTCGAGTAGTTCTGCTTCAGCAGTTTTTTTGGGATCATCATTTTCTACCAATCCTCCGACCAAAGTCTTAACTCTCCTATCTTCTGCAAAAAAATATTCTTGAATTAATAAAACTTTATTATCTTTTGTTATTCCCATAACTATTGCAATATCATGCTCATTTACAATATACATCGTCTCTCTCACGCCATCCTCCCGCATGTAAATTTTTTCGTCAATTTTGCGATATGGGCATTCGAAAATTTGTTTTTTGCTTTCTATTTCTAATTTTTTTGCCATAGATTTATTTTGTTGCTCTCATTATTATATTGTTAATAAATTTTCCCTTACTCTTTGTATACTCGGCTCTATTATCGCTAAATTTTTTAGCTAATTTCTTTTTTAAATTTGAATAAGCCTCTCGATCTATTTTATGCTTTCTCAAATAATCCCTAAAGATAATATGTTCACGCCAATAATCACTATTATTTCTCGTAATATGCAGATAGTGCGTCCTTTTTTCTTCCGGCCCTTTTACAAATAAACGCTGTCCTGAAACTCCACCCCTGCCCCTATCTTCATAGCCCAATTCTATGAGTTTATTATAAACATATTTTATACTTAAGTTTGGTGACATCCCAATCATCATATCTATAATCGGCTTAGCAGAAACCCCATAAATAGATGTAGCACCAACGTGTTCGACAATAATAGGATAATCTTTAAATTTGCTAATCAAATATTTTTTTTCAAATTCAAACAATTTCTCCCATTCTTTGTGATTCAATTTCAATTTTACTGTGCCTCTCTTTAAACCAATCATAAATTTTAAATAATTCTATTTGATTCTAGCTGTTATAAAATCAATGTACCAGTCTTTTTGCCAATCTATAAAAATAATAAATAAACTTATTCAAAACCAAATCAACTGCCTGTGGGTACTCTCTTACCTCCCCACCAAATCCAGCCTTAAACCTTGTAACCCCAGTCCACCTATGATCCCCCTGCCAACACAAATTATGAAAACAAGTCTCCACTCGCTTGCTTTTTGTTCCTTGCTTTTTGTTCCTTACAAGAGGAGCAATCCCCCAAAAATCATAAATCTCACAATTTAATTTTTTTGCCAGCTTCA
>JAHJGG010000060.1 GCA_018824545.1 Patescibacteria group bacterium
ATCAATGGCGAAGCACGATTTCTCATCAAATCAAAAAACTCGTATTCTTTTGCAGATAATCAAGAGATGGAAGCAGAGCAAATTACCAATGCAGTAATTGCTGGGATAAAAGATGAGCTATATAATTTTGTCTGTTTAAATTTTCCAAATGCTGACATGCTTGCTCATACTGGTGATTTGGATTCGACCAAGAAAGCAATCAAATACATGGATGGTCAGGTGAAAAGACTGGTTGATTTTATACAAAAGTGTAATGGTTTTGTGATGATTACAGCTGATCATGGCAATGCGGAAGAAATGATAAATTTAAAGACAAATGAAATAATGACCGAACACAGTATTAACCCAGTGCCCCTAATTATCGTAGGAAAAAATCTGCCTATGAAGAAATTGAAAAAAGGAAGATTGGCTGATGTTGTTCCAACTCTTTTGAAATTGATGGATATAAAGAAACCAAAGGAGATGACAGGGAAAAGCCTTTTTACTACCATTTATGAATAGACCAAAACCTGTAGTTCTTGCCATTCTCGATGGTTGGGGGATTGCACCACCAGGAGATGACAATGCAATTTATTTGGCCAAAACACCGAATTACGATAAACTTATTCGTGAATATCCTGTAATGGCTATATATACTTCTGGCACGGAGGTTGGTTTGTCTTTTGGTAAAATGGGAAATTCGGAAGTAGGGCATCTAAATATTGGCGCTGGTCGGGTATATTATCAGACTTTGCCGAGAATAGATAAAGCAATTGCAGATAAATCTTTTTTTGATAACAAAGCTTTTGCACAGGCTGTGGAACAGGTAAAGAAGAACAATTCCAAACTACACATTGTGGGCCTTGTTAGTTCAGGAAATGTCCATGCTAGCCAAGAACATTGCAATGCTCTTTTGGATTTGGCAAAAAAGGAGAAAATTAAAGATGTCTATATTCATGCTTTTTTGGATGGACGTGATGCAACAAAGGATAGTGGAATTGATTTTATAAATAGTTTACAAAAAAAGATCAAAGAAGTAAAAATAGGTAAAATTGCTTCTCTTTGCGGGCGTTATTATGCGCTAGATCGTGATAATCGCTGGGATAGGACAGAAAAAGCTTATCAAGCTATTGCAGAAGGCAAGGCTAGCGAGTATTTCAAAGATCCCATCGAGGCAATTAAAGCCTCGTATAAAAAAGAAATTTTTGATGAAGAATTTTTACCTACAGTTATTGGGAGAGAGGGAAATCCAACTACAAAAGTAGATCCTGGTGATGCTGTAATATTTTTTAATTTTAGACCTGACAGGGCTCGACAACTGACAAAAGCTTTTGTATTGCCTGGTTTTGAAAAATTTAAACGTGAATATATTAGGGATATTACTTTTGTGACTATGACTGAGTATGAAAAAGAAATTCCAGTATTAGTGGCATATCCTCCAGAGATCGTTCATGATTGTATGGCAGAAGTAATTAGTAATGCTGGACTTACTCAATTTCATGTGGCTGAGACAGAAAAATATGCTCATATTACTTTCTTTTTAAACGGAGGAATTGAAGAACCTTTTAAGGGTGAGGATCGTAAGATAATTTCTTCACCAAAAGTATCTTCTTATGATCAGGCCCCAGAGATGTCTGCCTCAAAAATTACAAAAGAAGTAGTCAAAGCTATTCAGGAGGATAAGTATGATGTAATTTTTGTTAATTTTGCTAATGCAGACATGGTTGGTCATACTGGGGATCTTCAGGCTACTATAAAAGCATGTGAAGCAATTGACGAAAGTCTTGGAAAGATTGTTGAGAATTTACTTGTGAAAGATGGGGTGTTACTGATAACAGCTGACCATGGTAATGCTGATTCAATGTTGAATTTGGAAACTAAGGAAGGAGACAAAGAGCATAGTAATAATCCAGTACCTTTTATAATAATTGGTAATCAGTACAAAGGTCAGGCAGGGCCATCTGGGGACCCAGTAGAAGGTGATTTGAGTTTGCTTCAGCCAGTAGGAATGTTGGCAGATGTGGCACCAACAATACTAAAGATTTTGGATCTGCCAGAACCAGATGATATGACAGGGAGGCCACTCATTTAATAAAAATTAGTTAAATTTAAGCCAAAAGTATTGTGCTATCCTCGGAGTAGAGCCTTGAGGTATTAGCAGAAAGTCTTTTGGTAAATTATTATTCGAATTCACCTTTCCGAAGCAGAGCATCGGGGAATAAAATCACCTATTGATTCGATTAATAAAATTTATTTGGATAATAAATAACATAATTTGACAAAAAATCTTATTCGTAGTAACTTAATAAAGTTGTCTGGTAAAAAGAGCCACTCACGTGTTGGGTGGTTTTCAATTGTAGTCTGTTTGAACTAGCACATC
>JAHJGG010000061.1 GCA_018824545.1 Patescibacteria group bacterium
GACGATCCGGTCATGACTGGCAAGATTGCCTTGGCGCATCTGCATGAGATTGCTGACTACTATGATAGATTGGAGGAAATGGAAAAAGCAGCGGGGTCATAAATTATTATTTTAATATTTTATATGAAAAAAACACTTCAAGTTATTGGTGCAGTTATTTTCTGCCAACTATCTGGTATTATCGGCTCTGTTTTTACTACTTCACAGATTCCAGTTTGGTATGACACTTTGATTAAGCCGAGTTTCCAACCACCAAGCTGGCTATTTGGTCCAGTATGGGTATCGCTTTACACTTTGATGGGTATATCAGTGTATTTAATTTGGCGAATGAAGAAGAGCAAAGAACGTACGCAGGCTCTATGGCTATTTGGTATCCAGTTATTTCTCAATGCTATCTGGAGTCCGATATTTTTTGGCTGGCATCAGCTTGGGTTAGCTCTAGTTGTCATTATCTTGATGTGGGTGTTTATCTTGGTGACTATTGTTAGATTTTATAAATTAAATAAGGTTTCTTCATATCTGCTTATTCCGTATTTACTCTGGGTTAGTTTCGCTAGTGTATTGAATTATAGTATATTTATTTTGAATTAATTTATTTTATATGCCAAATCAAGAAGAATTTAAGCTTTCTGGCGACAAGGTCGTTGAGAAAGTCAAAGAGGTAGTCAAAGAGGGGAATGCTAGAAGAATTATTATAAAAAATGAAGCTGGTGAGACTTTTTTTGAGATTCCACTTTCTATTGGTGCTATTGGAGTTCTTGCTGCTCCTATTTTTGCTGCAGTTGGTGCGCTTGCAGCTCTCGTAACTAAATGTACTATTGTGGTGGAGAAGAAATAGTAAGGCTTGAAATTAATTACTCCTCCGTTTGGGGGAGTTTTTTGTTTTTCTATAAAATGCTATAATACTTTCACTTATGAAAAAAGAAGAGATTATAGAAAAATTAAAAAAATCGGAACTTACCGGACGCGGTGGGGCAGCTTTTCCAACTTGTTTGAAGTGGCAACTGGTAAAAAATGCTAAGGCAGATAAAAAATATATAATCTGTAATGGATCAGAAGGTGAACCTGGTGTTTTTAAAGATAGGTTTATTTTGAAGCATTTTCCTGAAGAAGTAATTAATGGAATTAGAGTAGCTCTGGGGACCATTGATAAGAGTGAGGCAATTATTTATCTACGCCATGATTATTACAAAAAGTTTGGCAAAAAATTGAAAAAACTAATTGGTGTTTCCCCAATTACTTTATTTAAAAAGACTGGTGGATATCTGGCAGGAGAAGAGTCTGTAGTTTGTCAGTCCATAGAGGGTGGCACTCTGGAACCGAGAATCAAACCTCCTTTTACAAGCGAGGTAGGGCTCCATGGTAAGCCAACTTTGGTAAACAATGTTGAGACTTTTTATTATGTTAGTAAGATTCAAAAGGGAGAGTATGAGAAGACTCGATTTTATTCTATTAGTGGAGATGTAAAAAATAAGGGAGTTTATGAATATCCAGTTGATTGGACTATTTTGAGAATTCTGATGGAGAGTAAAAATTTACCAGATTTTGATCCAACTGCAGATGAGATAGATTTTTTTGTACAGATTGGTGGTGGATCGTGTGGAAATATTTTATTACCAAACGAATTGGATACTCCTGCCACTGGCCAAGCTGCTATTATAATTTATAATACAAAAAAGACAGATTTGTGGAAGCTAATGCAAAGTTGGGTAGATTTTTTCTATAAAGAAAATTGTGACAAGTGCGTACCGTGTAGAGAAGGAATTTATCGTATAAAAGAAATGGTTGACAAAAAGAGTATTGATAAAGAAAAATTGGCTAATATTCATATGTCCATGCAGAAGTCTAGTTTTTGTGGACTTGGTAAGATGGCTACGTGCCCATTTAAGGACGTGAGTGATAAATTGCTTTGAGACACTGTCATTCCGAGCGACTCGCCTAGTTAGGCGGGGAGTCGAGGAATCCCTTTTTGATGTGTCACTCAGTCTCTTTATCTGTACGCTTCGCTAAAGAATAGTTTTTAATCAAATAGGGATCCCTCGGCTTCGCTCGGGATGACATTGGAAAAATATGAAATATTTTAAAATAAAAATTAATGGCAAGGAAGTTAAGGTAAAACAAGGCCAGACAGTTTTGGAGGTCGCTCGTGAAAATGGAATTAATATTCCAGCGCTCTGCTATCACCCAGATCTGAAGATAAAAGCTAATTGTCGACTTTGTATTGTGGAAATAAAAGGAAAAAAAGGAGTACACACATCTTGTTCTACTCATGTAGAGCCAGATATGGAGATTATAACTGACAGTGATGTAATAAAAGGAATTAGAAAGACAAATTTGGAACTGATTGCGTCGGAACACAAAGAAGAATGTGGAGATTGTATCAAACAGTTCGATTGTACAATTTTGAAACTTTCAAAAGAGTGTGATGTAGAGCTAAATCGATTTGAAGATAGGAAGAAAAATAAAAAAAGTTTAAAATTTGGTCCATCTGTTGAATTTGATGCTAGCAAGTGTATTGATTGCAGGAATTGTATAGAAGTTTGTAACAAGCAGTCTGTTGGTTTTTTTGAGTTGCAAGAAAAAAATGGAATGAAAGAGGTCGTACCTACAAAAGACAAGGATCATGATTGTATTTATTGTGGTCAGTGTATTTTGCATTGCCCTGTTGGAGCTATTGAAGCAATGGGGGAATTTAAAGAGGTAGAAGAACCACTTCAGCAGAAAGATAAAACAGTAGTATTTCAGTTTGCTCCGTCAATTAGGACTAGTATTGGTGAGGAGTTTGGAATGGACTACGGAGAAGTGGTTACAGATCATATTGTAGGAGCAATAAAAGCACTTGGCGTAAAGCATGTATTTGATACTAGTGTTGGTGCGGACTTTACCACTTATGAAGAAGCCAAAGAGTATGTAGAAAATTTGGAATCAGGTTGTTTGCCCTGCATTAGTTCTTGCTGTCCTTCTTGGGTCAAGTTTATAGAGTTCAATTATCCCGAATTTATTCCTCATATTGCTACTACACGTTCACCTCAAATCATTTTAGGTGGACTCATCAAAACATATTGGGCAGAGAAGATGAAAATTGACCCAAAAAATATTGTAGTTGTGTCGGTAATGCCATGCACTGCCAAAAAATATGAAATTCGTCGTAAGGAAAATAAAGTAAGAGGGATGAATCCAGTGGATCAGGTACTAACAACTCGTGAATTAGCTTTTTTATTAAAGCACCATAAGATTGATCTCAAAAAAATAAAGCCAGTATCTGCAGACAATCCTTTGGGAGTTTCATCTGGGGCTGGAGTTATTTATGGAGCTAGTGGTGGTGTGGCAGAATCAGTTTTGCGTACTGCTTGCAGTCTGGCAGGTAACAAGAATCCCAAGATAGATTTTGAAGAAGTGCGCGGTATGGAAGAAATAAAAGTTGCAAAAGTAAATATTTGTGGTAAGTCTGTAAAGATGGCAGTAATAAATGGTATTGGAGCAGCTAGACGTGTTTTGGAAGAGATGAAAAAAGATCCTTGCAAGTATGATGGGCTAGAAGTAATGGCATGTCCTGGTGGATGTGTCGGTGGAGGTGGTCAGCCAATACCCACAACTGCTGAGATTAGAAAAAAGAGGGCAGAAAGTTTATACTCTATAGATAAAAAGAAAAAATTGCGCACAGCTCATGAGAATCCTATAGTGAAAGAAATATATGAGAAGTATTTGACAGATGAGAAGAAAATTAAAGAAGTTTGTCATACTAGTTATAGGAAGAAAAAGAGGGAAGTTAAAATATAACAATATAACCATATGAACACAAAAATTCTAACTTTAAATAAAGAGAGGGTAACTTCACTCGTCGTTTTCATCACCCTCATCTCTGTCGCCAGCATCGCTCCACTATTTCATAATCAGCCTATTACAGGTCCAATTGTGAACGCGACTTTGTTTATTGCGGTAGCTTTGCTTGGCACAGAAACAGCTATCATGGTTGGTTTGATTCCAAGTTTGATTGCCCTGTCTGTTGGTTTGTTGCCAGCTGTACTTGCACCTATGGTGCCATTTATTATGATGGGAAATGCTTTAATGATCTGGAGTTTCAGTGTTTTGAATAAGAAAAATTTTTGGGCGGGGATAATTACCGCTAGTTTGCTAAAGTTTCTGTTTCTTTGGGGACCAAGTACGATTGCAGTTAATTTGTTGCTTAAAAAAGAAGTTGCGTCTACTGTGGCTACCATGATGAGCTGGCCACAGCTTTGGACAGCAGTAGTAGGAGGACTGATTGCTTTTGTTGTTTTGAAAGGGATGAAGAAAGTTTAAGACATAAGACATAAGGTATAAGAAAATCCGGCCCATTGCCGGATTTAATTTTGCATTTTTAATTTTGCATTTTTACTCTACTTTCACGCCCATCTGTCTGGCAGTTCCTTCAATAGTTTTCATGGCAGCTTCGATATCATTGGCATTGAGATCTTCCATTTTCTTTTCTGCGATTTGTCTTACCTGTGCTTTACTGATCTTGCCAACCTTATCTTTTAGAGGATTGCCAGAACCTTTTTTATTCCAGCAGCTTGCTTTATAAGTTCGCTAGCTGGGGCAACCTTTGTGATGAAATCAAAAGTTCTGTCTTCGTATACATTGATAACTACTGGTACAATTTCACCACGCTTGTCAGCAGTAGCATTATTGAATTGACTACAAAAATCCTGAATATTCAAACCATGTTGTCCAAGTGCTGGACCAACCGGTGGAGCAGGATTAGCTCCTCCTCCTGGGATTTGTAGCTTGATTTGTGTAACTAGTTTTTTGGCCATATATTTGGACTATGGACTAGAGTCTAGTGACTACAGTCTAATGAGTAAGTGTTTATCAGGATGAGAAGCGTCTTTTTAGACCACCCTAATTGCAATTACCTATTAAGATATTTTATTAATGAATTTATTTTTTTAGAAAGTGTTTGGCTTTTTTCATAAATATAATCAAATCTTGCTTTGGTCATGTATCCTTGATCCATAGCTACATAGCAACAGCTGATAACCTCTAAAAGAGAGGTGTATGATATTCGTAGGAAACGAATGAATTCTTTGTCTGATCCTCTGTCTGATCCTTCTGCAATGTTGAGTAAAATTGAAAGTGTTGCTCTGCGTATTTGGGAGGTTAGTCCAAATTTTTCATCATCTGGAAAATCTTTTGCAACAATATAAATTATTCTTAGAAATTCACTAGCCAATTTCCAAATATCTAGATTTTCAAATCTATAGTACCCTATATAACGTTGTCAGTAGTCCGTTGACTATTGTCCATTGTCCAATTACAATTTCTTTACCTGCAAAGCATCAAGTTCGACCGGTGTTTCTCTTCCAAACATGTTAACTAGTACTTTCACTTTACCGCGAGCCTCGTCAATATTGCTGATCTTACCTTCAAAATTTTTGAAAGGTCCATCGATAATTCGAACTGCTGTATCAATTTCCATATCAATCTTGTGTGTTGGTTCGTCTACACCCATGCGGTTTTGTAGAGAGTCTACTTCTTTTTGATCAATCGGAGTTGGAGTGGTTCCAGATCCAACGAACCCAGTTACGTTTGGAGTATTTCGTACTACATACCAAGAGTCATCAGTGACAATCATTTCTACTAGTACATATCCTGGGAAGATTTTTTCTTCTACAGTAACTCGCTTGTTATTTTTAATTTTAATCTTTTTTTCTTTGGGAACTATAACACCAAAAATTTTATCCTGCATATCAAAAGAATCTATGCGCTGTTCAAGATTTCTTTTTACGTTTTCCTCGTATCCAGAGTAAGTGTGCAGTACATACCATCTGCGACCGAGTTCTAATGTTTGTTTGGCCATACTAATTTATAATTCTAATTTACGAATGATAATCGAATCTACAAATTTTCTAATCTAATAATATTTTAATTTGGAACGATTTGAATATTAGTAGATTTGGATAAAATTTATAAAATTCGGATTTTTTTATTCTGCAGATTTGGTCTGGAATTCAACTGGTGATGTCTCTACACCATCTAGTTCAAAATCTGGGAGAGAAGTTTCTACAGGTAGATTATCTTCTTGGGTGATAGAAGAATCTTCATCACGAATAATGGCTTCTAGTCCAATATTGAATACATAGTCAAGAATTCCAAAAAATAGAGCTACACCAAGACTAAGAGCAACTACGATAATAGAATAACGGGTAGTCTGTTTTTTTGTAGGCCAGACAACCTTCTTCATTTCTGAAATAGATCCTTTGAAATAGTCTTTGATTTTGTTGAATAGTTTCATATGTTATTGAGATGGGTTGAGAAGCCATGATATGGCTTTAGAGGTGAAGAGGGCTAAAGAAGAATAAGTAGAAATAAATCAATATCTTCTTCATCTTTTTATCCTTTAATTTTCTACCATCTTATGTCCTCTGACGCCTTCTTATCCCTTATTTCTGTAAGGTTTAAAAAAAGGCCTTCGGCCCGTTTATTTAATCTGAGATGATTATATAGCATAGAAGTTTATTTGTCAATAAAAGACTGTGTATAAAGAAAAGACTGCCTTTTGGACAGATTTTCTTATATTTTATTTGCTATCTAAAATTCCTCTAAACATCCAAAATCTTTGCAGTCTCTTCCTGGCTTTGCTGAAGCTACACCAGGCGAACTTATACGTCTAGGTTTTGCACAGTCTTCGCATGAGTCTGAATGTATTTCTTTCTCGGTGCGACTTCGCTTCCCATTAGAATATCAAAGATCTCACTAGCTTTTTCAGCATCCTCGATCACTACTTTTTTCATGGTTCTGTGTTCTGGATTCATAGTAGTCTCCCACAGTTGTTCTGGATTCATCTCACCCAAACCTTTGTATCTTTGGATATTTAGTTTGGATTTTGATTTTTCTGTTTTGGATTTTTGTTCTTCTTCACTTTCTTTATCTTCCGACTCTTCTTCACCTTCCACAACATCTTTTACCTCAATATCTTCGTCTTTTACTCCGTGCTTCTTTTTGTATGCGTCCAAATCTTCCACATCATAAAACCATTCAATTTCTTTTCCTTTCTTTACACTATATAGTGGTGGCTGGGCAATGAAGATGTGTCCTTGGTAAATCAATTCTGGGAAATAACGAAAAAATAATGTCAAAAGCAAAGTTCTAATATGAGAACCATCTACATCCGCATCAGTCATAATAATAATTTTGTGGTATCTAAGTTTTTCGATTTCAAACTGCTCACCAATATTAGTACCCATCGCAATAATCAGAGACTTTAGTTCATTGTTTGTAAGGATTTTGTCGATTCGAGCACGTTCCACATTTAGTACCTTACCACGAAGAGGAAGGATAGCTTGTGTATTTCTGTCTCGTCCCTGTTTTGCAGAGCCTCCAGCAGAATCTCCCTCTACTATGTATAGTTCGGAATCTTCTGCATTTCTGCTCGAACAGTCAGCAAGTTTTCCAGGCAATGTGAAGCCTTCGAGTGCACCTTTTCGGAGCACTGATTCGCGTGCAATTTTGGCGGCATTACGAGCTCTGGCTGCCAAGATACATTTACCAATAATACCTTCTGCATCTCTTGGGTTTTCTTCTAGATATATCATGAAAGCTTCTCCAAAGACACTCTCAACAGCAGTTTTGACTTCTGGATTACCTAGTTTTGATTTTGTCTGTCCTTCAAATTGTGGATCAGGAATTTTTACAGAAATAATACAAGTTAGACCTTCTCGTACATCCTCTCCAGATAGATTGCTATCTTTTTCTTTCAAAATATTTTTGTTTCTGGCGTAATTATTTAGAGTTCTAGTGAGAGCTCCACGAAAACCAGCCACATGCATTCCTCCATCAGGGTTGATAATGTTATTTGCAAAAGGATAAAGAGATTCTGCATAGTCATCTGTATATTGGAGTGCAATTTCGACGAGTACAGTATCTTCTTGTTTTTCTACATAAAATACATTTTCGTGTTTTGGTTCACGATTTTTGTTTAGATGTTTTACATAGCTCTTGATACCACCTTCAAAATAAAATTCATAATAATTTTTGGCAAAAGGACCAACTGATGGATCTGTTTCTTTTTCTGCTTCTTCTCGTTCATCCGAAATAATAAGGCGAACACCTTTTGTAAGATAGGCTTGCTGACGTAAATGGTCAATAATTGTTTTCCAAGAATAATTTAGATTTTCAAATATGCTTGGGTCTGCATGAAAAGCAATAGTGGTTCCGGTCTGGCTGGCTTTGCCAATAGGTTTTACTTTATAACTTGGTTTGCCTAGCTTGTATTCTTGTCTCCAGATTTTTCCTTCACGCTCTATATCAGCTCTTAGATTGGTAGACAGAGCATTTACAACAGAGACACCTACACCATGCAGACCGCCAGATACTTTGTATCCACCATCTCCAAATTTACCTCCAGCATGAAGTTTTGTTAGTACTACTTCTAGGGCACTTATTTTTTCTTTTGGATGTATGTCTACTGGAATACCACGACCATTGTCTCTTACCTCTACCCAGTGATCAGGCAAAAGTCGAATAGTGACCTCTGTACAATGACCTGCCATGGCTTCGTCAAATGCATTGTCAACCACCTCCCAAATCATGTGATGTAAACCTAGTGAACCAGTAGAGCCAATGTACATACCAGGTCGCTTTCGTACAGCCTCCAATCCCTCTAGAACGCTAATTTGGGCTGCACCATAGCTCGTGGCATCTTTTTTTGGTTTTACCAAAGAAGGATTCGTAGAAGAAACTTTTGCTGATTTTTCAACAGGTTTTTTTACTTTGGTTGATTCAATGGTTTTGTTTACCTTATCTTTTTTTGTTTTAGGTTTCTTTGTTGGTTCATTGCTTGACGGTCGAACAATTCTACCTTTGGAAATACGTCTTATTGGCATATTTATTGAAAAGCTTAATAGTACAAAAAGTCCTAAAATGCTTGAAATGTTTATTAATTTAATCTAATAGATTATATCATAGTCCAAGACATAAAACAAGTCTTTGTTTTGCTTTAATTTTAGTGTATAATATAGTTAATAAGTATTTTCGACTATGGTTCTATTTAAAAAGAAAGTTCAAATAACTCCAGAATTACAGCCTGCACAAATCAAAAAAATCACGGCTGAGTCTTATACGCCAGTTGGTGAAGATTTGTCATACAAAGAATTTAAGTTTGCCAATTGGGTTGTTTCAAATAGACTGCTCATGAAAAAAATTGGTATTGGAATAATAATTGGCTGGTGTGTGATAAGTCTTGGATACAGTGGATTTCGTTGGGCAGAGTATCTTATTGTCGGATATTGGGGCGACAGAGATATGACAAATCAGATAGCAAGTGAAATTGAAAATTATAATGCTATACAGTCCTTGTATTCTGCACAGAATCTAGTGCTCGGGCGTACCCAGGTCTTTGATGCAGAAAATAACAAGTACGATTTTTTTACTGAGGTAAAAAATTCAAATAAAAATTGGCTTGCAGTTTTGGAATACAAATATTCCTATGGTGGAGGAGAAACAGAGATGAGAGAGGTCACTATTTTACCACAGACAGAATTACCAGTAGTCATCTTGGGTTATGAGAATAGTTCATTCCCTTCTTCTGCAAAATTGGTAATTGAAAATATCCGTTGGCACAGGATAGATCCTCATATGATTTCTGATGTTCCAGCCTTTATGGCAGAGCGGATTGTCTTTGTAATCGATGATTTTAATTTTGTTCGAGGTGCAACTAGTGGGCTTTCTACCAATCGAGTTGCATTTGATATTATAAACTCTTCTGCTTATAGCTATTGGCAACCAGAGTTTTCTTTGGTAATGTTGAATGGTGGTAGTGTTGTTGGGGTGGCAAATATTACTGTAGACCAATTTCGAACAGGGGATACTCATTCTGTGGATCTGCGTTTATTTGATACTTCTATCAATGTCACTGATATTATGGTAATTCCAATGGTCAATGTGTTTGATGAGAGTGCGTTCATGTCACCTGGGGAGTAAAAGACTCAATAATAATTTATGAAACTATTATCCTCTATAAGGGGGTTTGATTGGTTGCTAATTGCAATCATTTTTATATTATCCCTAGTTGGTTTTGCTGCTATTTATAGCGTAGATCTTTCGCGTGGAGAACAGCTAATATTTTTTCCTACACAGCTGGTTGCATTTATAATTGGAAGTGTTGTTTTGTTTTTGGCAGGTAGTACACATATGAGTGTATATCAGGCTTATGCAAAATGGTTGTATTTACTAACAATTATACTCTTGGTTGGAGTATTGCTCTTTGGTGTGTCGGTCAGAGGGACGATGGGGTGGTTTCATATTTTTGGTTTTTCTTTTCAACCTGCAGAATTGGCAAAAGTTTCATTGGTTTTGATACTTGGGTGGTTGGTGGCCCGCTATGGTAGGCGTTTTGATAAACCCCATTTTTTGGTAGCGAGTGGGTTCCTTTGTTTCTTATTTATTTTTTTCATTTTACTCCAGCCTGATTTGGGTTCAGCTTTGGTTTTGTTTGGGATTTGGTTTGGAATTATAATAATGGCTGGTACAAAAAAAAGATACATAGGTTTATTGGTTGGAATTTTTATTGCTGTATTTGCTGTTAGTTGGTTTTTTGTTTTTCAGCCTTATCAAAAAGAACGTTTACTAACATTTATAGAGCCTGACAGAGATCCTCTTGGCTCTGGATACAATGTAACCCAATCAATTATTGCCGTAGGTTCAGGTCAGTTTTTTGGTCGTGGTCTTGGGTTTGGATCACAAAGCCAGTTACATTTTTTACCAGAAGCTCAAACTGATTTTATATTTTCTGTAATTGCTGAGGAGCTTGGTTTTATTGGGGTATTTATTGTTTTGTCTCTATTTTTATTATTACTATGGCGCTTGGTTCACATAGCTCGGGAGTCTAGAAGTGAATTTGGAGCTTATGTAGTTTTAGGTATTATTTTTGTATTTTTGATTCAGTTGGTATTTAATATTGGGGGAGCCACAGGGCTACTGCCGATTACAGGGGTCACTCTTCCATTTGTGAGCCAAGGTGGTTCTTCCCTTATTATCAATTGTTTTCTTATAGGTATTGCTCTTAGCGTAGATAGTTCAAATTTTTCACCAGTTACTAGAGGTTTATCATAAACCTGTACGGTTTACCTTCAAGGGTTACACTTGTGGACAAAAACTAAGGTATTTTTGGTATGGGGTCATGCCGTTCATGTTCTTACCTAGGTGTGGTCGTTCGTGGTTGTACCAGTTTGTATATTGAATA
>JAHJGG010000062.1 GCA_018824545.1 Patescibacteria group bacterium
ATCAGTGTATGACCCTGCGGTTAGAGTTCGGCTAGAACCGTTGCAGGTTATGGTTTCAGATGCTGCACTCGCCACCTGTACTGTCTTATCAAGAGAACCAAAACCAATGGTAAAATACCAGACACTACAAAACAAAAGTATGGATATGATACTCGCTTGTTTCCAGTAGTTTTTTGTTATTTTGATTATCTTTTCTGCCATGGTGAGTGAAAGATTTCCGCCAAAGGCGGATTAGCCTCTGGCTAATAAGATTGAAAGATTGAAAGATTATGATTGATGGTTCGCCAATAGTCTTATAGTCTTATAATCTTCGCTGGTATATTATATCACACTTTCGCCCCCCCCCGTGAATAAGAGGGTGTGGATAGATACTACTTCTTGAATTTTTTCTTTTTAGATTCTAACAATTTCTTGACTTCACGATCAAAATCAGAAATATAATTTTTGTCTTGTATTTTTCTATAATCCTCATATTTTCCAAGAACAAGCGCTTCTGCTACTTCATGGCTGATTTTACCGGCATTCGTAAGAATTTCAAATTCGCTGAATTTAAGAAAAGCATTAAGTTTTTCCGACCAGTCCTTCATGGTCATTGCTTTGCCACGCGCGACCTGTAATTCTGCATAATCAAGATACATATTGCCAATATTATTAAGATGGGACAATTCTTTTTTGTCTAAATAATTCTTTGCTACAAGCACATCGCTCGGCATAATTTTTCCATTCGGTGATCGCTTCCAAGAAGTCAATCCCATTTTTTCTTTTTTACTGCTTGCACGATCAATGATAATTTCCGCAGCGGTTTTGCCTGTGATAGCAAAGTGAAGCTTGTTTTGTACAGTGGAAAAAAATTGTTTACTCTCGTACGCTTTTGGCGAATAATCAACAGCTGTCGCGTAAATATCGGTAATTTTTTGATAAATCATCCGTTCGCTGGTACGAATATCTTTGATTTCCTCATAAAGATCATCAAAATATCTCGTGCTGAAGCGGGAGCCATATTTCATCCGATTGACATCCAAAACATAACCTTTATGAATATAGTTTTTCAAAACTCCAGTCGCCCACTGGCGAAATTGTGCACCACGTTCGGAGCCTACCCTATAACCAACCGCAATAATAGCTTCGAGACTGTAAAAAATTAGATTTCTTTCAACTTCTCTCTTCCCCTCTTTTTGAACTGTCGAGAATTCCTCGGTAGTTAATTTTTGATCAACTTCGTTTTCCTCATAAATATTCTTTAAATGAAGTGATATATTGTCTGTAGAACAATCAAAGAGCTCTGCCATTTTCTTTTGAGTAAGCCAAATGTTCTCTTTTGCAAATAAAACTTCAACATTTACCGACCCATCGCGCGATTGATAAAAAGCAATTTGATTGTCGGGTATTTTTTTCATATTCACTCTGTTAAATATTTCCTGTTTTTCCCAGTAATAGTAGCCATTTCTACTTGGGGACAATTTGTCCCTATGTACTTACCAAGCTCAAGATCTCTTTTCCTTAATTTTTTTAGATAATCCGTTGGATTTTTGCTATCTGTGAGAGCAAAAATTATATCAACTACTGAAAAATACCATATTTCAGCTTTTTCATCATAATGACGACGAATTTTTTTACCATCAAAAATTGTTATTTGATTTAATTTTGCCATAGATGAAATTGTGCGGGATTGGAAAAATGAAAGATTGGAAGATTAGAAAATTATTGGCGAATTATCAATCATAATCTTTTAGTCTTATAATCTTTTTTCTCTATTATTATAACATAGTAATATAGTTGTGTTAACTGTAAAAAATAAGAAAAAAAGTGTGGATGAATTTTTTGAAAGTAATCAATAATCGGTAATTAGTAACTGGTAAAATATTAATTTGATAAAGGATTGTTTCAATTCGCAAATTACTAGTTACTGATTACTCGTTACTACAAAAAAATAAAACCACCCGCTAGAAGCGGGTGATCTTTTTTGTTGGAGTCAGCCTCCAAAAACTGTACCCAAGAAGGTGTATCAGAGGTCGCACTCGAGCCGGAGCCTGAGTAAGCCTGCAACACACCTCCATGCTTGTCGTGGATACAGAGTCATACTTACTTAGATAAAGTCAACTTATATCTTAAATAAATACTCACTGCAACCAGATTGTCTCGCCCCGCACCCCTGTGGTGCGTGGGTCGTGGATACAGAGTCATACTTACTTAGATAAAGTCAACTTATATCTTAAATAAATACTCACTGCAACCAGATTGTCTCGCCCCGCACCCCTGTGGTGCGTGGGTCGTGGATACAGAG
>JAHJGG010000001.1 GCA_018824545.1 Patescibacteria group bacterium
AAAAATGTAGTGCCCACGTGAAATCTGAAACCGCCTATTTTACTGGGTTTCAAGCAACTAGTATATGAAGTCGGGAAATTTGTAAACCCTAGAAGCCCATCATCCCTGCTGTTGACAAGCTCAATTACCACTTCCGTTATTTCCATATCTGTCATCACTTTCTCCTTCTTAAAAACAAAAAACCATTAGAACATTCTGCTCTAATGGCTCAAGTATACAACGGGAAAACTGACGACTTTACCTATAGCTAAATTTTACTTACCTCCTTGGCAAATTTTAATAATTGTCTGGCTAGATAATTTTTTACGACCACACGAATCCTCCCACACCTTTTGCTCTCTTAGCCATATTTTTACATTAACCACTTTTGCTCGCTGTAACAATCCTTTCATTTCTTTCCAATATATCCTCATTTCTTTATTTCGCCATGCTCTCTTCTTCGGACCACTTGTACAACTCCCCCATTTTTCTTTATCTTCAAAAGTCCTAAATCTCGCTTTTTCAGACACCCCTTTAGTTGCAGGAAATTTGAATTCCTGGTATGGTCTATCAACTATCTCTTTAAATTCCCCACTATCATCAGATATTTCACATTCTCTAAAATATGCTGTTTTAAAAACATTTGCCGCAATCTGTCCCCATTTATTTCTTTCTTGTGCGGACAAAGACAAAGGAACTTCTAAGGCAAGTCTCCCATGTGCCATCTTAGAATTCGAACGGTCGTCTTTCATGTAAGCAATCTCACCCTTTTTTCCTCTTATCACTAAAAAAGGTAAGTATATTTTTGGGTCTCTCTTAATTAATTCTTTTTTTTGTAAATTTTGATAATATTTTCTTTGTTTGGTTGCTTCTTTTTTATCTAATCCAGCATGAAAAGCATTTTTTGCATTGAAGCCTAAAGAGGCAACATATTTTATCTCGATACTTTCAGTTTTCTTATTGTTTTTCATTTGCTTCTTTTTCTTTAAATTTTCTTAATTCTTCACGTGCCTCAGCATCAGATATTCCAAAAAATTCTTTTAGGTCATTAATTGCAGCTACATCCGTCCCAAACAAAAGTAAATCTGCATCACTGAAAATTGCCTCTACTCCTATCCTCCTATTTTCGCCCTCTCCTTGTCCTATGCTAAACCAGATGTAATAACTGCCGTTTTCTGAAGAAATCCTTACTCCTTGATATGTTGCATACATATCCTTGGTATCACTCGTTTTGAAAGATTCTATAAATTCTGAATAGAAAATATTATCAAATAGCATCAAAAATGCTTCCTTAGATTCTATTGTACGATCGCTCCCGTCCCTTAGATTAACATTAACAGGATAAGAAAGCATATTCGATACTTCTTCTTTGTTCTTCGATAAAATTGCCTTTTTCAAATCCTGTGCAAACTTCTCTGCTCGATTTTCATTGTCAAAATTGGCAACCCAATACTTGTTTGTCTTTCCATGACCACCCCACCTGTTTGCTTGCCTGTTATCTATCTCAACAACGATCTTCTTTTCTTTGTTTTTACTTTTTACCAAAAAACTTATTTCTGCTGCTATTAACAAACAAAAAACTAAAGCTATCGCTAAAAAAATGCATGCTCTTTTTTTTATTTGTAGATCATCTATTTTTTCGGGATCAACTCTTAGCTTCTTTAATAGCTTAATGATAAAAAGATAGCCAGAAATCCATCCAATTCCCCCAAAAATATTTTTCCAATCAGAAAGCAAAGATGCACTCTGCTCCCAACCTTGCGATAACATCAGGATTACTATCTCTTTAAAGAAAATAAGAAAAATAAATCCGAAAACAATAGCCCCAAGAGAAGCTATAATTCTCTCACCCAAACTAGCCTTTTTTGTTTGTATATGCTCTAGGTCAAGATTTTTTGATTCTACTTCTTTTTGAATTGCTTGATTTTGTTCTTCAGTAGTAGCTATCTCATCAAGTTTTACCTTACACCCAAGACAGACCTCCCAAGTATTATCGTAAGTTTTTGAACATTTCGAACATTTTTTCATATTAATCCCTTATATCATGTGCTAGTTCTTATGTATTCATTCGTAATTATGGTATTGTCCGAAACATAAATACATTGTTCACATATTTTCTGACCTTTTATGTGGTCAAAAGCATCGATACGAATGTAATCATCTTCCGGGCAAATCATAATCTCTTTAACTTCCTTACTTCCCCTTGGCAAATAGCCAATATTACAATCAATCTTCTTTTTCCCGTTTATCGTCACCAAAGCAGTCGTTAAAGGATTTGCACCTCCTACCCCATATCCTTTTGCCGGATACAATGTGAGGACTGTATCTATCTTATATTCATCAATTTCATCGCTTCTTTTAAATACTCGCTTTTCATCGACTGCAGTTCCTACAACAAATATATTTTGTTCTGCTACTTCCTGCCAGTTATCAGATAGATAATCAACATACTCAACACCCCTGACCAAATTACTTATAATGGTAACCTTGCCTAGCTTGGGTTGATATCGGTATTCTATATAATCTTTAAACATGTCTGCACGGCATAAATTTGATATTCCCAATAAAATGCATAAGAATATAGCTGCCATTTTCTTCATAACACCCTCACTTATTCAGATCTCCTTGCTCTCTATCATTTTCCATTTTTCATTTTCATACTTATATATCTCAATCAATTGATCTCGTGTAGGATTTTTTCCATAATTACGAGAATATGAAACAATTTCCTTCATTCCGTCATTATCAGTATCCTTGATTTCTATTCTAGGAGAATTACTGAATATCTCTAAGTCTTTGATAATCTCTCCATCTTCATATTTATAAACACGCAAGATACCAGAATGCGCACCGAGAAAGTTTTCAACACCTATCATTGAAGGAATGCTTTCTGATATCTTTATTTCAACTAAATAAGCTGGATTATTCCCATCTACTCTAGCCGCATTATCCACTACCACGGTATTTCCATTCTCAAATACAGCGTTAATGGTAAAGATATTTGCATCAAGCCCTCTTTTACCATCATACACGCCATATTGTGGTTCACTCTCTAAAAAAATGTTCTCTTTTTTACCATCACCATCAATGTCTGCAAACAACTCACTGTTCCCATCAGAAAACTCAACAACTTGACTGGAAGAGTTAGAAACAATAAAAATAACAAGCAAAAACGATAACGACAATGTAATCAAAGTACTTTTCTCCACAAAAGCCCCCAAATCATTTATTAGAAGTTCTAATATATTTATTTTGATCCTTCTCCAAATGCCATACAGAATCACTTATAGGCATACCGTCTTCACTATAAACAAAATTACTTTCACTGTCAGTATTAACGAACTCCAACACACCATCCTTATTAAAATCAACAAAATAATAAACTTCACCACCAGCTTCTATTGGTTCATATTCAAAAACTGAACCATTTTTAATCGATAATATGCGAACTATAAAGGGCATGTAGTGATTCCCTGGCGGTGGATATTCTTGCAGAACTAAGTCTGGTAAACCATCTCCTGTTATATCAGAGAACGGTGTAATATGCTTACCAAGAGATCTCTCCACGATATCATTATAAATTGGTTCTATTCTCACATCATCAATCGAGATATCGGAGCCTCTCCCCAATCTTTGACCAGTTTTAACTAAAAATAAGATATAGCAGTAGCAGCCTTTCTTTTTTTGGTTCTTTTTTTCTTTGTTAATAAC
>JAHJGG010000063.1 GCA_018824545.1 Patescibacteria group bacterium
CCCCGATGCTCTGCATTGGAAAGGTGAATTCGAACAATGATTTACCAAAAGACTTTCTGCCAATACCTCGGGGCTCTGTCCCGAGGATGGCGTAATTCATTTGGATTAAGTTTAACTAATTTTTATTTGTTTATCGGTTTATGGATCTAATAGGTAAAATAGAATCAATACTGTTTGTGGCATCAAAACCACTTTCTACAAAACAGCTAAGTAATGCTGTTGGAGTTGGTATTGAAAAAATTGAAGAAGCTCTAGAAACATTAATCATGAAATTTAATCGTACAGAATCAGGCCTCCATATTTTTTATAATAATGGTTCTGTACAAATGGGAACCAATCCTGATAATAGTGAGGTTATTGAGGGGTTTGTAAAAAATGAAGCAGGAGGGGAGCTTACAAAAGCTCAATTGGAGACTCTGACTGTTGTCGCTTATCGTGGTCCAATTACTAGGCCTGAGCTTGAAGAAATTAGAGGGGTGAATTGCGCTGTTATTTTGCGTAATTTGCTAATCAAAGGTTTGATTGATGAAAATAATGATGAGGAAAAATTGGCAATTGTTTACAGTATTTCTTTTGATGCTTTGTCGCATATTGGCGTTACGTCTGTACATGATTTACCAGATTATGACAAGTTGAGTCAGCATGAAAATTTAAATATAGTTTTGAAATCAGAATAATTATGACAAATTTTTTGCCACCAGATCCTATTCAAGATACGTCAAACAAATGGCGTAATGTTATCGGTGTTTTGGCAATATTATTGGGTATTTCAACTATTTTAGGTTGGCAGTTTATAAGATATTCTTTTGAAAGGCCAGAATTATTAAATAAATTTATTGCAGAAACAGTGGGTGAAGCAGGTGAACTTGTTCAAGCTGGAGGTGACATTGTGGTGAACCCACCTCACTTTCCAGAACCAAGTTTACCAAAATTAAAAGGAGAATTGATTCCAGAGACAGATTTTAGTGCTATGGCTATGATTGTAAAAGACAAAAAGACCGGGGCTATACTTTATAACAAGAATGAATATGACGACCGTGCAATTGCAAGCCTTACGAAGCTCATGAGTGCATTGGTTTTACTCGAAAAAGATATTGATTGGGCCACTACAACCCAGGTAGTGGGTGGCGATTGGATGGGCACTCACATGTATGAAGGTGACACTTACACTTTGCAAGAGCTCTGGGATGCTACACTTATTGGTTCTTCCAATAAAGCCATTAAGTCACTTGCAAATGCTCTGGACTGGCCTGAAGAAGCTTTTATTGAGCGTATGAATCAAAAAGCTAGAGAACTAGGTATGAGTAAAACAAATTTTACAGATACCACAGGGCTCGATGAAGGAGATACTTCTACTGCATCGGACATTGTAATTTTACTTGAAGAAGCTCTCAATCATCCAGAAATTTTGGAGTCTTTACATAAGCCAGAACTTACTCTTTATTCCAATGAAAGAGGCAAATCTCATCACATGTGGAATACCAACTGGTTGCTTTTGGGATGGATTGATAATGATCTTGTGGATCTGAAAGGTGGCAAGACTGGATACACTCCTGCTGCTGGTTATAATTTTATAATGCAGGTTGCAGATGAGGTGGGGCACACGATCAATGTGGTAGTTCTAGGTACAGAAAGTCATGAAGCACGTTTTACAGAAGCTCGTGATATTGCTTATTGGACTTTTCAAAATTATGAGTGGCCAAAATAATATGAACAAAAATATTGTTCGATTGATTAGTCAGATTGTAATAATAGTATTTGTAATAATAGGAGTTATTTGGCTAAATAGATTGGCGATCGACAGCGAATTTTTTCGTAATATAACAGAGCGTTTTGGTTATATTGGAATGTTTTTTGCAGCGATTGCCAGTGGATTTAATTTGCTAGTACCAATTCCTATTATTGGATTTTTTCCTTTTTTTGTAGATATTGGTCTTAGTCCAATACTAATTATTCTTACTATTTCTGTAGGTATGATGATCGGGGATGCATTTGGATATCTCATTGGTAAGGCAGGAAGGAATGTGATCTTGCTTAAGAATAGGAAAATGGTCAGACGTTTGGAAAAGATACAAACAAGATATTCTAAAGGACCAATTGTGATAATGTGGCTCTATGCAAGTTTTGTGCCATTGCCAAATGAGGTACTTGTAATTCCAATGGGTTTTTTGGGATATAAGTTAAGGAATATTATGATCGCAGTATTTTTTGGCAATATATTATTCAATTCATTGGTGGCATTTGGGATTTTTAAAATATTTTGGTCTTCTTAATTATGTTTGGAATAAATCCAATTGAATGGGTTGCAGGCTTTTCTCCAGAATGGGCGGTTTTTTTCTTATCCATGCTTCCTATTACAGAGCTTCGTGCCTCAATTCCTATTGGACTGGGAGCATATAAGATGCCAGTAATTCAGACTTGGTTGATTGCGGTTTTGGGTAATATGACCCCAACAGTTTTCGTTCTTCTGCTTTTGCCAAAATTGCACGAATGGTTGATAAAACAGAAATTTATTGGCCATGTTTTGAAGCGAAAACTTAGTGATGCTGAAAAGTACTTTTCTGGAAAGTATTTCAAATACGGATCAATAGCTCTCGTCCTATTTGTTGGAATACCACTGCCTTTTACTGGCGCGTGGACCGGGTCTTTGGCTGCTTTTGTCTTCAATATTCCTTTCAAAAAGTCATTTCCTCTAATTCTGATAGGAGTTTGTTTGGCAGCTACCTTGGTTACTTTAATTACTTTGTTTGCTAGTGGGGCATTGAGATGGTTATTTTAATCTCGCAGTATAATCTACCAATAACAAAAAAGCCCTGATGGGCTTTTTTTAATTGATGGTTATAAGTACAATCTCTGGCGGATTGAATAGCCTTGCTCGGACACCAGTTTCTCCATTACCGCTTGTAACGAACAATTTCATCTGATCAAGTTCTTGCCAACCTTGGTACCAACTGCGAGCAATAATATCATCTACCAGCCCAACTGGACCTACCAGTGGCAATCTTATTTGTCCACCATGAGTATGGCCAGATAGCATTAGGTCAATTTTGTTTTTGTTAGTCTCCCATGCAGCAGCTGGATTGTGAATAAGGGCGATGGTTGGAATGTCTTCATTGTCTCTCTTATTTAATATAGAAAAATCAGTTTGATCTCCCCACCAAGTGTCTCCGCCATACAGATAAAAAGATTGATCACGCACTGTTATTTTTTCTAATTCATTGACTAAATATCTTACACCCAAAAGCTCCATTTTTTCTTGTACGTATAGTCTTACATCTGGAAAATAAAAAGTACAAGGGTAATCTTGAGTTTGGCAGTTCACACCAAACTCGTGATTTCCATTTATTGCATATACTGGTATTTTTTTTGTAAGTTCAGATAGCGGTGTAAGATAAAGAGTCTCATCAATTCCTTTTTTTTGGTTAATTACTGAGTTGTCAACAACGTCGCCACCAATAAATACAATATCGGGATTTAGTTTTAGAATTTTTTCTACTGTCCTTTTTACATCAGTTTCATCGCGATATTTGCCAATCTGAGAGTCTGAAAAAAAAGCAATTTTTATTGGATTATCAATGTTTTTTAAGTCAACAGTTTGCTCATTGATAATAAGCATGCGTGGTTCGATAAAACTTCCATAAAGAAATATAGTTGTAAACAAGAGTAATAATAAAGAAATAATTAACGAGAATTTTTTATGCTGGTATTCCCATGATTTTTTTGTTTTTACTCTGTGGTACAACAAAATAACTGCAGGTAGGGCAGTTGATAATATTCCAATAAGTATTAGAGTGTCAAAGAAAAGTCTCATATATGTTTATTAAGTTTAATTTAATAAACAAATTATGTCAAACTTTGGCCATTGACAAACAGGCTATATTTGTTTATAATATTTGAGAATTAGAAATTGCCCGAGTGGCGGAATTGGTAGACGCGCACGACTCAAAATCGTGTTCCTTCGGGAGTGAGAGTTCGATTCTCTCCTCGGGCACAATTAACAGGAAAACTATTTCCTGTTTTTTTATTTTCTGCTATAATGTACAGTAGCTATGAGTAAAATAATATCAGTAGTAAATCAAAAGGGTGGAGTAGGGAAGACCACCACCTCAATGAACTTTGCAGCAGCGCTCGCAGAGTTAGGTTTTTTTGTGCTTTTGGTTGATATGGATCCACAGGCAAATGCTACAAGTGGATTTGGTATTGCTCATAGAGAACTGGAATCTGGCATATATGAGGCATTGGCTCGTACCAAACGCCTTCATGATGTAGTACTAAATACGCCTCACGAGGGATTGAGAATATTGCCAGCTACAGAAAATCTCGCAGGCGCCAATGTAGAATTGGTTAATGTAGAAAATCGTGAGTATAAATTATCAGAATTATTGGCAGAAGCACAGCACGCTTATGATTATATTATTATTGATTGTCCACCATCTTTGGGGCTTTTGACATTAAATGCTCTTGTTGCAGCAGATGAGCTCCTTATTCCTGTCCAGGCTGAGTATTATGCTCTAGAGGGTTTGGGTCAGCTTTTGGAGACTATAGAATTAATTCGAGATCATCTCAAGCCAGAGTTAAGTGTTTTGGGTGCCGTGATAACTATGTATGACAAACGTACACGCCTTTCAGAGGATGTTTTGAATGAATTGTACAAGTATTTTCCTGACACAATCTTTCGAAGTGTTATTCCTCGTACAGTAAGACTTGCAGAAGCTCCAAGCTTTGGTCAGTCTATTTTTCATTATGATCCAAAAGGCAAGGGTGCTAGGGCATATGAGAGGTTAGCTAGAGAAGTATTAGAAAAACATCAAATTTAATTAATATTTTATGGCATTAGGAAAAGGACTTAGTTCGCTAATTCCACAACAAAAAACAAGGAAAAAAATCGGTAGTGAAAATAGAGGTAACAACTCAAAGAGTGGTGATCAAATTTGGCATATTCCAATTTCAGAGATAGTTCCAAATAGTGAACAACCTCGAAAAAATTTTTCTCATGAACAACTTGAGGACCTAATAAATTCCATAAAAAAACACGGTATTTTACAGCCGGTTACTGTTGTAGAACAGGATGACGGTGGATATGAGCTAATTGCAGGTGAGAGGCGACTCAGAGCCTCACAGATGGCAGGTCTTGCTACTATTCCAGCAATAGTACGAGGAGCAACTCAACAAGAAAAATTGGAGCTTGCTCTAATTGAAAACATTCAGCGCCAGGATTTGGATCCAATTGAAGAAGCTTTTGCTTACAAGAGATTGATTGAAGAATTTAATTTGACTCA
>JAHJGG010000064.1 GCA_018824545.1 Patescibacteria group bacterium
ACAGCTCTTGTTACCTCCATAAAATATTCATCCCAACTAGGACGCTGGTGAGTTGATTCATTCATATTTTTTTGTTTAATTCTATCTCAGTGTAACAAATTATAGAATGTGGGGCAAGTAGATATTTTGAACAGATTTTCACATATTTATACAGATATAAACAGATAACAGATGTAAAATACAAAAAATCTCCCATTATTGGGAGATTTTTATGATTTGTAATAATTTGTTATCTGTATCTATCTGTCAAAATCTGTCTAATCTGTCAGCACTTTAACACTGGGACCCATACTGCTAGCTATGTGAATAGATCTGATAAATATTCCTTTTACACCAGTCGGTTTTGATTTTTTCAATACATCTAGAAAACTTTGGAAGTTTTCCCTCAGTTTCTTATCTTCAAAACTTACCTTACCAATCACTTGGTGAATAATACCAGTGTCATCATTTTTGAAAGCAACTTTTCCTGCCTTCATTTCTTTGATCATTTTTCCTACATTAGCGTCTACAGTACCAGACTTAGGATTTGGCATAAGGCCCTTTGGTCCCAAGATTTTGGCAGCTAGTGCGAGCTTTGGCATCATCTCTGGAGTAGCTACTGCTACATCAAATTCTACTTTTCCACTATCTTTGATTTTTTTGATGTCTTCTTCTCCGTAGACAAAGTCAGCCCCAGCTTCTTTTGCTGTTTTTTCATCTCCTGGTGAGACAAATGCTGCCACAGTTTTTGTTTTGCCAGTACCATGAGGCAAAACGGCAGTAGAACGGATTTGTTGGTCGCCTTTTTTTGGATCAATTCCAAGTTTGGCGTGCACTTCTACTGAAGCGTCAAATTTTACATTGGAAGTTTCTTTGACAAGCTTCAAAGCTTCTTCTATAGAGTAAACTTTGGTCTTGTCGACCTTAGAATCAAGGTCTTTCATTCTTTTAGACATAAATTATGTGCGAAATACGAAAGATACCACCGCTACAGCGGGGTCCCGCCTCACGGCGGTGACGAAATTACGAAATACGAAATTGTATCTTGTATTTTGTGTTAGTGGTGCAAACCCTCGAATGGTCGAGGTCCCACATATATATAAAGTAGGCTAATACTACATTGTTTAGCTGTTTTTGTCAACCCCGCATTACAAGGGTGCAGGGCAGGGTTTAAGAATAGGTTAAGCTGTAGATGTTAAAATTAATTCACTATATTTTGTACACTGCCTTTTGAATAAGCTATAATATTCTCTGCTGTAATATCAATGATTCGTTTCAGAGCTTCAGTACTATTGAAAGCATTGTGTGGGGTTATAATTGTATTGGGGTGGTCTACGATAAATTTGTTCATCTGGTTGGTTTTGAGAAGACCATCTCTATCTTTTTTTTCAGTATATAATATTTTTTTTGGGTTTTGCAGGAGTTCTTCTTCTTCCAAAACATCCAGTCCTGCGCCAGCAATTTGTCCGGACTTCAAACCTTTTGCCAGTGCTTCCGCTTCGATGAGTCCACCGCGAGCAGTATTGATAAGATAAGCCCCCTTTTTTATTTTTTTGATATTCTTTTTGTTTATCATGTGATGAGTAGATGGGAATAGTGGCACATGAAAAGAAATAATGTCAGATCTTGATAATAACTTATCAAAAGATACATAGGTAAATCCATATTTTTTGGCAGTCGCCTTGTTTGGTTTTACATCATATGCAATTACTTTTGTTTCAAAACATTTGAGCATAGTAATCAGGTGGATTCCGATACTTCCAGTTCCCACAATACCTATTGCCTTGCCTTTTAAATCAAAACCTCGAAGACCTACAAAGTCGTAATGACCTTCCTTCACTCTTTTTATTGAAGGATAAATTTTTCGTGACAAGCTCAAAATGAGAGCCATAGTATGCTCGGCTACAGTATTTTCACCATAGTTTGGTACGTTGCAGACTGTTATATTTCTTTTTTTGCATTCTTCTAGGTCAATATGGTCATAACCTGTTGACATGGTGGCGATTAATTTTAATTTTGGCATTTTGTCCAGAACTTTTTTATCAACCTCAGAATCAACAAAGACACCTAGTACTTCTGCCTTTGAGTCAATAGTCTTTAGAGATAGTTCATTACTTATGACTCTAATTTTACAGCTCTTTAATTTTGAGTGTAGGTATTTTTTTAGTTCTGTATCTCCCATGGAGTCAAAGATTTGGCAATTTAGTTTTGACATAAATATAAATTTGTAATGCTAAATGATGAAGAATAAATGATAAAAGTAAGATTAATTATAGCAAATAAAAGACCTGTTAGCTAATATTTGGAAAGCCAGTGTAATTGTAGTATAATGAATAAGTAATTAGTAATAATATTTATGAAAACCAAACCAATCATCAAAAAACTGAAGTTTATTCCGAATTTAAAAAACTATTCTAGTACATATAAAAATTTTGATTATAAAAAAATAATAAAGGAAATGACAGTATTCCCTGGTGGAAAGATGAATTTGGCTCATACTGCGTGCGATCAAAATGCAATGGGTTATCGAAAAAATAAAGTAGCACTGTATTGGGAAGGAGAAGAAGGTCAGGAGATGAAATATACATTTCTTGAGATGTCACAGCTTTCCAATCGACTTGGCAATGCTTTGAAAAGCATGGAAGTAAAAAAAGGTGACAGAGTGTTTCTGTTTTTGCCACGTGTGCCAGAGCTATTTGTTTCATTTTTGGGAATAACAAAGATTGGGGCAATTGCTGGCACGCTTTTTTCTGCTTTTGGACCTCAGGCTTTGGAAGATAGATTACAAAATTCTGGAGCTAAGGTGGTGGTTACTACGCGAGAGCTATATTCTCGAGTTTTGAAGATCAAAAAGAATTTACCAGAGTTAAAAAAGATTATTTTGATTGATGATTGGAACAGAGTAAATTTTATGGAAGAGCGAAAGCTGACCAAAAAGAAAGCACCAAAAGATTGTGTCTGGTTTTATGAATTGCTAGAAAAGAACAAGCAATATTTGCGCGTAGCACAGATGAAGCCGACTGATCCAGCCTTTATGCTATATACTTCTGGTACTACTGGAAAACCAAAAGGCGTGATACACCATCACCAGGCTATAGTACATGAGATGAAATCAGCTGAGTTTGTTTTGGATATAAAAGAAGACGATGTATACTGGTGTACAGCAGACCCAGGCTGGGTGACAGGTATTGCCTATGAGATCTTAGGTACATGGGCTCTAGGAGCCTCTATGCTCGTGTATGCGGGCCGTTTTAGTCCTGCCAAGTGGTATGACCTGATACAAGAGTATAGGGTGACTGTGTGGTATACAGCTCCTACAGCCGTCCGAATGCTGGCTGCATCAGGAGCAAGTTTGGCAAAGAAATATAATCTAAAATCATTGCGTCATCTAGCAAGTGTGGGAGAGCCACTAAACCCAGAGGCTGTAATGTGGGGAATCAAAGCTTTCAAACTTCCTTTTCATGATAATTATTGGCAGACAGAAACTGGTGGTATGGTGATTGCCAATTATCCATCAATGAAAATCAAACCCGGAAGCATGGGCAAGCCTTTGCCAGGAATAGTGGCCGAAGTAGTAAATGATAAAGGCAAATCAGTAAAACCAAATGTTGAAGGTGCCCTAGTTTTGAAACCAGGTTGGCCTAGCATGATGAGTAAAATTTGGCGCAGACCAAACAAGTATAAAAAATATTTTGAACATGGCTGGTATATAACTGGCGACAGAGCTTACAAAGATAGTGAAGGATATTTTTGGTTTGTCGGGCGAGATGATGATGTTATCAAAACTGCAGGAGAGAGAGTGGGGCCATTTGAAGTAGAATCAGCACTAGTGTCTCACCCAAAGATTATTGAAGCTGGAGTGATAGGAAAACCGGATCCAATGCGTGGGGAGATCATCAAAGCATTTGTTACTCTGAAAAAAGGCGTACGACCTAGCGAAGCTCTAAAAGAACAAATACAACAATATGTAAAAAAGTTTTTGGCTGGTCATGCTTATCCAAAAGAGATAGAATTTATGGATAACCTGCCAAAGACAAGATCAGGAAAAATTATGAGGCGGATGTTAAAGGCGAAAGAGTTGGGGCTCGATATGGGGGACACGTCAACGCTTGAGGTGTTTTAGATTAATCCCGAGCGAAACGGAACAAGGCGAAGCCGAGTGTAGTGAAGTCGAGGGATCTTTCGAATCCGTCATAGAAAGAATTATGATATTGTATGAGATTAAGAATGAGGAAATATTATTACGTGTATTTTGTTGCTAGTATTAATAGGGTATTGTATGTCGGTTACACAGATTGTTTGATAAAAAGAATAAATCAACATAAAAAAGGATTTTACGATAATGCATTTTCTAAAAAATATCAAACAAATAGGTTGGTTTATTGGGAACCTTATTATACGAAAGAGGAAGCATTAAATAGAGAGAAGCAAATAAAGAAATGGAGCAGAAAAAAGAAAGTCGTTTTAATTGATAAACATAATTATGAATGGAGGGATATGTATGGAGATGTGGTTGAAATAGGAAAGACTAGATTATTAAGAAGTTTGAAATAAGATTTAATACATTAATAAGGGCCTTGCGAAATCAAGTCATGGAGGATTTGAAAGATCCCTCCACTCGCCCTACGGGCTCGGTCGGGATAAATTGAACTATGCAATCATTCAACATCAAAATCGGTGGTTCTGCAGGAGAGGGCATCAAGTCCTCTGGTTTGATATTGGCTCGGGCGTTTACTCGCATGGGTTATTCTGTTTTTGGTTATAGTGAATATCCATCACTTATTCGCGGTGGCCATAATACGTACCAGCTCAATGTTGGTATAGAAGAAGTTTTTTCACAAGTAAAGGAATTGGATATATTGATCGCATTAAATCAAGAAACAATAACTCTGCATCAGGATGAACTAACCACTGATTCACTGGTACTTTACAATCCAGATCATTTTGAATTGCCAAAAGGAAAATTGAAAGGAAAATATTTGCCAATTGCATTTACAAAACTGGCAGAAGAATCTGGAGGCAAGGCAATAATGGCAAACATTGTGAGTCTAGCTTCAGCTCTAGCACTTCTCGAGTTACCAATCGAAAGCTTGAAGCAGGCAATTGCAAAAGAATTTGCTGACAAACCAAAAGAGATTACAGCACTCAATCATTCTGCTGCCAAGGCCGGAGAAAAATATATATTAGAAAATTGCAAAAAATTTATTAGGCCAGTTCTACGACCAAAAACAAAAAAGAAACAAATGCTTTTGACAGGCAATGAGGCAGCTGCGCTCGGAGCTATTGCTGGTGGGTTACAATTTTATTCGAGCTACCCAATGACACCTGCTACTTCTATTATTCATTACTTGGCAGGCAAGGCCAAGCAGACTGGAATTTTTGTAAAGCATGTAGAAGATGAAATTTCTGCAGTTAATATGGCAATTGGGGCGAGCTATGCAGGGGTAAGATCAATGGCATCTACTTCTGGTGGAGGACTTTGCCTTATGGCAGAGGGTCTTGGTCTAGCTGGAATTAGCGAGACTCCACTTGTAGTGATTGACTCTATGCGACCTGGTCCTGGTGGTGGTATGCCTACATGGAGCGGACAGGGAGATCTGAAGTTTGCAATCAATATTAGCAATGACGAATCTCCACGCATAGTCTTGGCTCCTGGAGATGGACAAGAATGTTTTGATCTTGCCAAACTTGCATTGGAATTGGCAGAAAAATATCAGACATTGGTAATAATTTTATTAGACAAACATTTATCAGAAGGTGATTTTTGTGTGCCACCTTTCCCATCAATGCACCAAAATAAACGATATGGATTTGTTTCAAAATTGAATGGCAAGGCTGACGCATCTTTCAAACGCTATACACTCACCAAAGACGGTATTTCTCTTCGACCTAAATTGGGTCAGTCTGGTGGAGTGCATGTTAACAATAGTTATGAGCATGATGAATTTGGGTTTGCTACTGAAGATGGAGACATGAGAGTGAAAATGGCAGACAAGCGCATGAAAAAAATGAAATTGTTTGAAAAGGAAATTATGCCCCAGCAGATTTTTGGAAATAAAAAAGCGAAAAAGGGAATTATTTCATTTGGTTCAAACAAGGGCCCGATTTTGGAAGCAATGAAAAACATGCCAGATGTAAAGTTTATGCACTTAAATTTTGTATGGCCTTTCCCAACCGCACAAGTCAAAAAATTTACAGATTCAGTTGATGAAATTTATTGTTTGGAATGTAATGCGACGGGACAGCTTGCGAGTTTGATTAAGGAGAATGTTGGTATTACCCCGAAGAAAGTATTGAAGTATGATGGGAGACCGTTCTACCCGGGGGAGATTAAAATCCGAATCCACGAATAAATATAAATCTACAAATATTCGAATCCACGAATAAATCCGAATCTACAAATATTCGAATATTTGTAGATTAATATAAGGGGTATGGTGCACATTTTACACAAGGAATTATCATATAAATTAAATGGAATTTTATTTAAGGCCCATAATGAATTGGGGAGGTATGCTAGTGAGTCGCAAGTGAGTGATAGAATAGAATTTAGACTGAAAGAAGAAGGAATTCAATATAAAAGAGAGTTTGTTTTGCAACCAATGTTTGAGGGTGAAAGAGCAGGCAGGCATAGAGTAGATTTTTTGGTTGAAAACAAAATTGTTTTAGAACTTAAATGCAGACGTTTTTTACAGAAAGAGGATTATGAGCAGGTACAGCGGTATTTAAATACATTAAATTTAGCCTTGGGGATATTAGTAAATTTTAGAGAGGAACGCATTAATCCGAAGCGTGTTCTCAACGGCGGTGGCAAAGAATAATATTCGGATATTTGTAGATTTGTAATAATTTGTAGATTAGGAACAATATGGATACTAAATCATTCGACACGCAAATTAAACCAACCTGGTGTCCTGGCTGTGGTAACTATGGTATTTTTGGTGCTCTAAAACAAGCGCTGGCAGAGCTCAATTTGAAACCAAACGAACTTGTTGTTTTTGCTGATATTGGATGCTCTGGAAATATGGCGGATTTTCTCAAGTGTTACATGTTTCATTCTTTGCATGGCAGGGCGATTCCGCCGGCAGTGGGGGCAAAGCTTGCTAACCATGGAATACCTGTCCTCGTGATAATTGGAGATGGGGGAGCATATGGTGAGGGTGGAAATCATTTTTTAAATGAGATGAGAGGAAATCACGATATTACAGTACTTGTTCATGATAACTATATCTATGGCCTGACTACTGGACAGTTTTCGCCTACTACTTTCAAAGGCACCAAGACCAAAACGACTCCAGAGGGAGCAATAGAAGAACCACTAAATCCATTGGCTCTAGCTCTTGCCAATCACACTACTTTTGCAGCGCGCAGTTATGCATTTGATATTCCAGGGCTTACAGATTTGATTGTAAAAGCAGTTCAGCACAAAGGATTTTCTCTAGTAGATATTTTGCAACCTTGTGTGACCTTTAACAAAGACCAAACAATGAAATGGTATCAGGAAAATATTTTCAAATTAAATAAAAAATTTAAAACCAGAGAAGAAGCTTTTGCCGAAGCACTAAAAACTGACAAGTTTGGTACAGGAATTTTTTGGCAGGAGAAAAAGTTAGTTTATCATGAGGAGGATGTTGTTTTGAAACAGAGAGTGTTGGTTGATAAAAAAATCGATAGAGTTAATATTAAAGATTTGGTGGAGGAATTCGTGTAAAGGCATACGGCTTACGGCTTACGGTATACGGTGTAAGTTATAAGGTATAAGGCATAAGAAGTAAGATTTTGATAATTGTTCTAGCATCATTTACTAATTACCATTTACTATTTACATTCGTATGTCCAACAAAATAAAAAAAATACAAAGTGAGGTAACTACGCAGGTGATAGGTTATGTGGTGGCAGCTTTGGGACTCGTTGCTGGTCTCGCCTGGAATGATGCTATCAAAACTTTGATCGAGTTTTTGTTTCCCATGGCCGGTGGAAATTCGGTGATAATTAAATTCGGTTATGCGTTTTTGATTACGGCGGTAGTGGTACTTATTACTTTGCTTTTGACTAGGGCGATGAGGAAGAAGGGTGAATGATGAATTATGAATTATGAATTATGAATGAAGTTCATCCGAGTAGAATCAGCCTTTGGTTGAAATGCTGAATAACCCGTCGAGAGGCGGTTTTTTCTTGACACTAAGATGTGTTTAAGTGCATAATAATTTAGAGTTAATTCTTCATTATTTTTTTATGAGCAAAAAAGTTTTTATGGGGGGATTGGTGATAATAATTATTGCGGCTTTGGCTGGAGTAGGGTATTGGTATTTTTCTACTCGCCAGCCAGCAGAGCCGAGCCCAGAGGGCATGATAGAAAGTGAGGCTAAGGGAATTGCGGAAGACATCTGTATCAAGGGTGGAGAGTCGTTGTCTCCTGGATATTACAATGAAAATTCCAAAACTTGGTGGTTTGATGCAAATTTGAATGCTACTCAAGACGGGTGCAATCCAGCCTGTGTGGTTTGGGAAGAGACTCAGACAGCGGAGATCAACTGGCGTTGCACAGGACTAATTGCTCCGGTAGAAACAACCAGCGATGCTATTCGATATGTGTTTGTGGAAAAATATCCTGAGTATGCGGACACTTTGGCTGTTAGTGTAGACCAGGAGACACTAAGTTATGCGCGAGGTACAGTGAGTATGGTGTCTGGCCAGCCGGGTGGGTATTTTTTTGCCACAGATATTAATGGCTCGTGGGAAATAGTTCTTGACGGTAATGGTCAGATTCCTTGTGAGCTTCTCAATGATTATCATTTTCCACCAAGTATGATGGGAGATTGCGCAGGCGTGGGCAGGCCACAGATGATTACAGTAAAGCTTTATTATTACAACCCAGACAATGACAAAGATACTAGTGGCAATCTGATGTGCACTCAGGCCGGTTTGGTGGCCGTGGATCGAGAAATTCCAGTTTCCAGCACTCTCATTGATGATACAATTAATTTTTTGCTTCGTGGCAATCTAACTGAGACAGAAAAACAGCAAGGTATAGAAACCGAGTATCCTTTGTCTGATTTGTATTTGACAAGTAGTACACTTGATCAGGGCGTTTTGACTCTTGATTTTTCTGATGAGCAAAATCAGACTTCTGGTGGTTCTTGCCGAGTGGGAGTTTTGTGGGCTCAGATAGAGGCGACAGCCAAACAGTTTGATGAAGTTTCAGAGGTTCGATTTAGATCCGAAGGGTTGTTTCAGCCGTAGAGAGTATCTGCCCTTGGTGGACACTTTATACTTTGTCCTCATAGAGCCGAATTTAGACAAATTAGCCCAGCTATTGACAAATTCCCCTATATGTGGTATAGTATTGCCATCAAAAACAGTGTTGTAAAACAAACCGTAGTCGAGTTTGGGACTACGCTGGGTTTGATAAACTATTCATTTGTTTTACAACAATATGCCACAAGGTGTAATTGCCAGACTTACTGATAAGGGGTTTGGTTTCATTACTCGTGAAGGTGAGGAAAAAGATCTTTTTTTCCACTCAAACGAGCTTGTAGATGTAGCGTACAACGATCTTCGTGAAGGCGACACTGTCGAATTCGAAGTAGAAGAAGGTCCTAAAGGCTTGAATGCCGTACAAGTTAAGCGTGTTGCTTAATTTCTCTTACAAGATTAAAAATCCGCTCCGAAAGGGCGGGTTTTTATTTATCCTGAGTTTATCGAAGGGCTTTAATTTAAGATAGGGGGTTGCACCCCCTATAACCCCTGCTGTGAAAGAGAAAATCCGCTCAAATGAGCGGGTTTTTAGTTTTTGGGCGGTTGACTTTTGGGGGGAGAAGTGAAATAATGAGGGTACTAAATGTCATTTATAGTCTTTAGAAAAATTATATATATGCAAGATGTTTTTGTTATAGAATATTTAAAATCAATCGCAGAGAAATATCACACAGGTCAGGCCAAAGAACATGCTTATCGACCGGCTTTGCAAAAATTGTTTGGGGATATTACCGGCCTTAATGTGGTAAATGATCCAAAACGGAGTGAATATGGTGCGCCGGATTTTGTTTTTATGAAAGGCAAGGTAGCTGCCGCTTATGCCGAAGCCAAGGATATTGGAATATCACTCGATGAAACTGAAAAAGGGGAACAATTGGTTCGTTATTTTGGTTATTCAAATTTAATCCTGACAGATTGTTTGGAATTTAGGTTTTTTCGTAATGGACAAAAGTACGAAACTGTAAAAATTGCTGAAATTAAAGGGGGTGAGATAATTGGAGATGAAAATAATTTTTCACATTTGGAAGATACAATCAAGGAATTTATTCAAGAAGCAAAAGAACCAATTAAATCCGGAAAAATTTTGGCCAAAGTGATGGCGGGCAAAGCACGGCGTATTCGCGATAATATCAAGAAATTTTTAAATGAAGATGATAAAGAAAAGAACAGTAGTTTACTTGCTGTATATGATGCTATAAAAAAATTACTGCTTGTAGATTTGGATTATGATAAATTTGCGGATATGTACGCCCAAACAGTTGTGTATGGTTTGTTTGTTGCGCGTTATCATGATGACACATTGGAAGATTTTTCTCGTCAGGAGGCACGAGATTTGGTACCAAAATCAAATCCATTTTTGCGTAAATTTTTTGATCATATTGCAGGAGAAGATTTTGACAAGCGTATAGAATTTATTGTAAATGAGCTTTGTGAAGAATTTGTCCATGCTGATGTACAAGCCATTGTCCAAGATTATTACAAGGTGGAAAAAGATGACAGTCGTGACCCGATTATTCATTTCTATGAAGATTTTTTGCAGGAGTATGATCCGTTGGAAAGAAAAAAGATGGGTGTTTTCTACACGCCATTACCAGTTGTACGTTTTATTGTGCGTGCAATTGATGATGTTCTCAAAAAAGAATTTGGTTTAAACGGTTTGGCTGACACGAGCAAAGTAGAGATTCAAGGCATTCAAGGAGAAAAAAAGAAACAGACAGTTCACAAAGTTCAGATTTTAGATCCAGCCACAGGTACTGGTACTTTTCTCAACGAAGTGATTACACATGTCAAAAAGTCATTTACTGGTCAGGAAGGTCGTTGGGCTAACTATGCTCGCGAAGATTTGTTACCGCGTTTACATGGTTTTGAAATTATGATGGCATCGTATACTATTGCACATCTCAAACTTTCTGCCACACTCAAAGAAAGTGGCGTTGATATTGATAAAGGGCGGTTGGGTGTTTATCTAACAAACAGTTTGGAAAAAGCGGAAACTTATGATGACACTTTGTTTGCCTACGGTTTAGGTTTAAGCCAAGCTATCACGGACGAATCCATTGCGGCGAATAAAGTAAAAAATGATTTACCGATAATGGTGGTGTTGGGTAATCCTCCATATTCCGGTGAATCAAACAATAAATTTGAGAACGCGAATAAATTGATAGATAAATATAAATTTGAACCAGGGGGTATAGAAAAATTAAAGGAAAGAAATCCAAAGTGGTTAAATGATGATTATGTAAAATTTATTGCCTTTGCAGAAGATCTAATCATAAAAAACAATGAAGGAGTGCTTGGGTTTATAACTAATCATAGTTATTTAGACAACCCAACTTTTAGAGGTATGCGTTGGCGATTGGCACAGACATTTGATGAAATTTATATTTTAGATCTTCATGGAAATGCCAAGAAAAAAGAACAACACCCTGATGGAAACAAGGATGAAAATATATTTGCAATACAACAAGGTGTTGCTATTATGGTAGGCGTAAAGAAGAAAAAAAGAGGAATTAAAAAAGATGCTAAAGTTTTTGTTGCTGATGTGTATGGCACAAAAACAGTCAAATTTGAAACACTAGATAATAACAATATAAAATATACGGAAATTAAATTAGACCCACAACAATATTATTTTGTAAATAAAAATATAGAGGGTAAAGATGAGTATGATAAAGGATTTTATATAAATGATTTATTTAACGTTTCAAATGTTGGCATTGTTACTTCGGCTGATAGTATTTTGATAGCATCTTCTAAAGAAAAATTGCTAAGACAATTATATAAAGCAAAAGAAGAAAATAGCAGTAAGAAAACAATTCAAAAATTAAAAAATGAAATTATTGAGGAAAGTAAAATACAAAAAATATCCTACAGACCTTTTGATAATCAATATATTTATTACGAACCAAAAGTAATTGAACGTGCTAGATATGAAGTGATGAAACATCTTATTGATGGAGAAAATGTAGGATTAGTTTTTGTTCAAAGATCTCCTTTAAAAACTCCTGTTTCTTACTATTTTCTTACTTCAAATATTATCTCAAATGGATACATAAGATCTGATAGTGTTAGTATCGATAATGTTGTCCCTCTCTACCTCTACGCAGACGACGGCACAAAAGTACCAAATTTAGATAAGGAGATATGGAAAAAAATCGATGAAGTGGCGGGTAAGACAGAACCGGAAAATATTTTAGATTATATTTATGCGGTTTTACATAGTCCTAATTATCGTGAAAAATATAAAGAGTTTTTGAAAATTGATTTTCCGCGCGTGCCATATCCAAAAGATGAAAAGCAATTTTTTGCATTGGCTAAATTGGGTGAGGAGTTGCGTCATCTACATCTATTAGAAAGTTCGACAGTTAATAATTTAATCACAACTTATCCGGTCGTGGGCGATAACTTGGTGGAGAAAATTACTTATCAAGAAGAAAAAGTGTTTATAAATAAAACCCAGTACTTCGGCGGTGTGCCACAGTCCGCTTGGGATTTCTATATTGGCGGCTATCAGCC
>JAHJGG010000065.1 GCA_018824545.1 Patescibacteria group bacterium
ATCTCAATAATTGCGCTTTTACTCATGCTTTTAATAGATTTCTTGAAGACCTCTTCCAACATAGCTTTCAAAAACTTACTGTGGCTTGCACAAATAATTATTTGTTCGTTTCTTTTCTGAATTTTCTCGAGGGCTATTTTGATCCTCTTAAGAACAAAAGCATAAGACTCATAGCCCAGAACCTCTTCACCTTTCTCGTATGCTTCAACAAGCTCGGGATACTTTTCCTTTGCCTCGGCTTTGTTTAAACCACAAAGTAAGCCGTAAGTGTTTCTTTCTTTAATGTATTGAAACACTTCCACTTCTGCCTTTAAGATTTCCCCAACGGCCGTGGCTGTCTGAACAGCTCTCTTAAGCGGAGAGGTAAGAATAATATCCGGCTTAATACCCTCACTCTTGAGTTTTAAACCCAGCTCCACGGCTTGTACCCATCCCTTTGGACTAAGATCTGGATCGTGCCATCCTCCATATTCATCGTTAATATCGTCCATGGCTTCCCCATGCCGAATAAAATAGACCTTCATACTTCGACATTCTAACATACCATCATTTTTCGATTATTGCTAACGTTGAGCCTGGAAGGGACTGTCCCTTCGTGGAACGGGCTGTCAATATAAGGCCCTAATTATTTGTACCGGTCTAGGATACCATTTCAATTCTTGTTGTTGTATGGATTCTTTAATTTGCTCTATTGACATCCATATGGTTTTGCTCACTTCATTAGTTTCGAACCTAATATTATCCTGGGGCTTAAGTTCATAATCAAATACACGGAAAAACTCATTCGACATAGGAAGTTTAACTAAAACTTCTCCAACTAATTTCAGTTCTTTTGCAGAAGTAATAATTCCCAGCTCTTCCTCTAATTCTTTAACAGCTGTTCCAGTATAACTATCACCATAAATCACATGACCACCTACACTAAGGTCCCAACAACCAGGATACAAGTCTTTTGTCGAACTTCGTTTCTGTAAAAGAATTTTACTATTTTTATCTTTTACAACAACATAAATTGTTCTGTATATTTTGTTTGGGCTATTATGCGCAACTCCACGTTGAATTGGACCAATCACCACATTATTACCGTCTACCTCTGTCAGAAGTTCATTTTGAGAATCCGTTGTTAGCATATTGCGTATAAAGAATATAAGATTTACTAAGAACTGTTCTTGGATACAAGGGGACAGAATTTAGTGTAATTTCGAGACGAAACTGGGAAATTATACTAATCCTTGTTACACGTTTCTTCGGCGAGAAAACGCCGCAACTTTACGTAACCACGGGTAACGCAGGAACAAGTATTATTTAAAGAAATCATCAATAATTTGCTTGGCATCACCTAAGGTTCGATATTCTGCATTGGTTACATCAGGAGAACCTGCTATCATTGCAGAAAGCCTTTTTCCATCTTGAGGACGATACAAACATAGAACTCTTTTTCTATTTTCAATAGCCACTCTTATTTCATATCCTACACCAAGAGAGGGAGTCGAAACCTCAGCAACCATAGCCTCTGATTCCAGAACCCATTTAAGATCACGATTACGAATATACTCATCCTTGAGATTTCCCTCGCCAAGAAGCTTAATGTTTTTATCTCCTACATGTTCCGAAAGAACAACGCCATATTGTTTTAAACAGTCAATTATTTGGAGATATAAGTCAACATCGGCCCGTCCTCCTCTGATTGAACCTGCAAAATATATTTTCATACTAGTAAATAGAAAATGGCCGCACGACACAACATCCCCGAATAGGATAAGTTTTTTTGTTTTTATGTATTTTTCTTTACTCCCATTCCAACTAAAACCAGGATTAACCCCCACAGAAACGCTAAAACCGACTGCGCCCAACCACCTGGATTTAAACCCGTGATATTGTTGTATAAAACAGCAAAAACCCCCTGTGCAAAATACAATATGCCAATTACAATTAATAGTATGGATAAATTCTTATTCTGCGGAACTGCTGATTTTTCTTTTATTAATTTTAAAGCTAGTTGAAATGCCAAGCTTAAGATAACTATTTTAATAAGAGTTAAACCTAAAAACGGCAACAGTGCAATAAAATTCACGCCCGAACCCATTCCGAATAGTGTGATAACAACAGAAAATATAATTGACCATGCTAAAAGTAATATTGTTGGAATAATAATTAAAATCCCTAATGTTTTTTTGTTTTTAATAATTGGTAGGGTCATATTGACTGGTTAGTTAATATTTACAAATTTTTCGCGGGTTTCCTTATCTTTAAAACAGACGCCTTATCGTCTCTTAATCTCTTTTAGGGCTTTGATATAAACATTTTTTACGCCGTTATTTTTTTCTGTTTCAATTAATTTTTGGAATTTTACTACTAATTCCTTTTGTTTTTTAGAATTATACTTTGCGATTTCAGCAAGAGCATAAGCGGCACACCACCGAACAACAATACTTTTATCTTTTAGATTTTCAAACAGTTTTGGAATTGCTTTTCCAACCTCGTCAGGATATTTCTTAGCAAGATTTCCAAGCGACTCAGGACATCCCCATTTGACTCTTGGGGCCTTGTAATCAATGTATTCAATTAAAATGTCAATATAAGGAACCATTGTTTCGGGCTGATCCTTTGAAACAAACTTCATAACTTCGGCGGCAGTTCCCTTTTCAACATCGGTACCAGTTTTGAGTAGTTCAAATAATTGAGCTACTAGCCTTTTATCGGCTTTAACTTTTTCAGTTATTAAAACGACCTTTTCTTTATGTTTTTTTTCTGATGCCAATATTTGTTGAATCATGTTTGTCATAAAAAGTTCTCCTTAGTTAATAATAATAACAAAATTGAAATTAATAAAGCTATCTATCCAAGATCGTTTCCACCTTTTCAGAAAATAAACCCGAGAAAAAATTAACACCCTTCAACTGAGCGCGCGGCCGGGCGAACGACCTTGGAAATGAGAGCTTTTATGCTTCGCCAATGTTTCTAAATCGCTAAGCTCTCTTTTAAGTTGCATTATATCGTTAGAGTTGGATTTTAGGTACTTTTTCCAGTTTGGCAGAATTATGCGCATCAATGGAAAAAGGTCTTTGTGACCGACAAACGGGGGGTACTTACCTCCGTTAAGTTTAATCCTGAGTTCTTCGTCAGCGATTAACTGTATTAAAGCATGATCTAAATCAGTGTATTCGAAATATGAATGTAGTATTTCGTGCCAAAGATAAACTGTAGCATAATTTGACCAGTCTTCATGATGTCCCCAAGCAATTTTGTCATCTTTGAGACAAACACCGTTCCTTAGCCCAGGATGAGTAATGTAAATTGTAAACTCCTTGTTTAGTTTAAAATCGGTAAGTTTTTTAATTACTTTACTTGAGAGTGGATAATTATCGTCCCATTGTTTTTCACAAAAGTTAAGATATTTAACCGTTTGCTCCAAAATTGTTTTATAGAATTTACTTTGCTTTAATACCCTCAAATACTTAGGGAGTTTGCGAAATAAATCATCTGCTTTTTCTTGAATAAAAATTTCTGAAGAAAATCTGGCTACTAAAAAATTGTAATGGCTTTCAGATTCACCCCAAGCAAAATTTTGAAAGGCGACAATATCTTTCTTACGTTTTGAGGACGAAAAATCTTTTGCTCCCATACTACAAAGAGTATGTGCAACGAAGTAATCCTCATCAATGACAAAATTAAGTTTCATAACCATTACATTAAATCACTGCCTATCTTGAATGAGTAGTTTCATTTTCTCCATTCTTTAAAGTCAGAGTAGTTTGCGAGACTGAAACAAGACACCAAAAAAGGAAATAGTAGCTAAAACACCCATAGAGTTAAGCAAAACTGAAAACCCTACATACTTAACAATAAGGCCTCCCAGTAAAACAGCGCCTGCTCCACACAGATTGGCAATAAGTTTCCAGTCAGCATATTCTTCGATATGTCTGTTTTTATCAAGATGTTCGGCAAATATGGCATCATGGGCGGGAGTTCCAAGGGCCTCCCCTA
>JAHJGG010000066.1 GCA_018824545.1 Patescibacteria group bacterium
CAGAAGTATATATAGCCATTACAGGATATTCACGAATAAGTTTATCGTAATTCGGTGTTTTGGCCAAATAAATTGCATTACCATCTCCAGGTGGAGATACTCCCCAACCGTCAAGAATGGCAAGAACCACAGGTTTTGGTCGATTCATAAATGGTAGTAAAAAGGTAAAAGTATAAAGAATAAAGAATTGTTTCGAAAAACGACTTTATACTTTTTACTTTATACTTTTTACTAAAAAAGGCTTTTCCCTGTCATCTCCTTTGGTTTCTTTATATCCATCAATTTCAAAATAGTTGGAACAACATCAGCCAATCTTCCTTTTTTCAATTTCTTCATAGGCAGATTTTTTCCTACAATAATTAGGGGTACTGGGTTAATACTGTGTTCAGTCATTAGTTCATTTGTTTTTAAATTTATCATTTCTTCTGCACTACCATGGTCAGCTGTAATCATCACAAAACCACCACACTTTTGTATAAAATCAACAAGTCTTTTCACCTGACTATCCATGTATTTGATTGCTTTCTTGGTCGAATCCAAATCACCAGTATGAGCAAGCATGTCAGCATTTGGAAAATTTAAACAGACAAAATTATAGAGCTCATCTTTTATCCCAGCAATTACTGCATTGGTAATTTGCTCTGCTTCCATCTCTTGATTATCTGCAAAAGAATACGAGTTTTTTGATTTGATGAGAAATCGTGCTTCGCCATTGATTGGTTGGGGGTAGCCACCGTTCAAGAAAAAAGTAACATGAGCATATTTTTCTGTTTCTGAAATATAGAGCTGTTTACGATTATTGTCAATTGCCTTGGCTAAACAATTTGAAATATCTGGACTAGGAAAAGCTGTCAAAATATTTGGTAAATCAGGTCCAAAATCAGTCATCACTACAAAACGAATATTCTTTGGCATATTACTGCGCTTGACTGCTCCTCTGTTCTTTTTTATAAAGTCTGATTGAACAAATGCCTTTGTTAGCTGACGCGCTCGATCACTTCTCGCATTAAAAAAAACTACCACATCATTATTTTTTACAGTAGATATTGGTTGGTGATCATCCAAAATAACTGTGGGTGAGATCTGTTCATCAGTTTCTCCTCTGTTGTATGCTTGTGCAATAGCTTCTTCTGGGCTACTTGCTGTATAAGAACTCTTACCACCTACAATTGTGTTATATGCCTCCTCTGTTCTAGTCCAATTCTTGTTTCTATCCATTCCATACATTCGTCCCATTATGGTTGCGATTTTTTCTCCATTTTTCATGTACTTTTGTAGATCTTTGAGAAATCTAATAGCTGCATGTGGTGGGGCATCTCTACCATCAGTAAACAAGTGCAAAAAAACACCATGTTTGTGATGTACTCGCAAAAAATCAAGTAAAGCATATAGATGTTCTGGCCTGGCATGAGGACTATTGTTGCCTGTCAAAAGACCCAAAACATGAACCGCTGACTTATATTTTTTTGCATGAAATAATGCTTGAGAGAAAGCAGTGTTTTTGAAAAAAGTTCCATCTTTTATAGCGTCTGAAATGTAAACTAAATCCTGTTTTACAATACGACCAGCCCCAATATTAAAATGACCTGCCTCTGAATTTCCACTTTGTCCTGGAAACAAACCAACATCTTTACCATGTGCCTTAAGCTCAGTACTAGGATAATCTTTCATATATCCAAAAATATTTGGTGCTGTTTCTGGTGTGATAGCATTACCCTTGTTTTTGGTATTTGCCAAACCAAAACCATCCAGAATTATGAGTAAACTTGGACACACCTCATGTTTTTCAACCTTTTTCTTTACTTGAGCCTTAGACATAGTACTAATCATTATACCTGAATTGCCAAGTTAAATCAAAAACCCCTTTTGAAGGGGTTCCCAACAAAGAGAATAATTAAATTTGTTTAAAAATTCTCTTCAAATTCGTTCAATTCTTTTTATTTCTTATACTTTTTAAAACAAAGACAGACCTGCGTCTGTCGTTTCTATAATTTTTCTAGTTTCTAGTGTCCTATTTCTCTCTCAATCTCCATCAACCTATTATATTTCTCTACTCGCTCGGAACGAGACAGTGAACCTGATTTGATAAACTCAGCATTTACTGCCACTGACAAATCAGCAATAAATGTATCTGATGTTTCTCCAGAACGATGAGAAATAGAAACTTTATAATTATTTTTCTTGGCCAAATAAATTGCATCAATTGTCTCAGATAATGTTCCGATTTGATTTAATTTTATAAGTACTGCATTTCCTACTTTTTCATCAATACCTTTTTGGATGCGCTCGGTATTCGTTACAAACAAATCGTCACCTACCACTGCCACCTTCTTACCATATTTTTTGGTAAATAGCTTCCAATTTTCCCAATCATCTTCTGCCAAAGGATCTTCAATTGAGATAATCGGATATTTATTTAACCATTCACCGAGTAAACGGATCATTTTGTCAGGTCTTGAAGCCTGTTTGTTCGAGAGAAAGTAATAATTTCCTTTGCGATAAATTTCTGATGCTGCAACATCAAACGCAATAAACACATTTTTGCCCGGTACAAATTTTGATGCTTCTATTGCTTGAATGATGAACTTTATTGCTTGATCATTGTTGGCCAATTCTGGTGAGTAACCGCCTTCATCTCCCACACCAGTACTAAAACCTTTTTTGCTCAAAATTGCTGACAGAGAATGAAAAATTTGCGAACCCATTCTCACCCTCTCAGAAAATTTGCGATGAATCGGCACAATCATAAATTCTTGGCAAGTCAGATTGTTATCAGCGTGCCGTCCACCATTGATAATATTCATTGTTGGCACAGGCAAACGCCATCCTTTTTCGCGCAATCGATAAGTACTACGAATATACCTGTATAATGGCATCTTTTTTGAGACAGCACAGGCCCTTGCAGTAGCCAAAGATACAGACAAAATTGCATTTGCTCCTAATTTTTTTTTATTTTTCGTGCCATCCAGATCTATCATTCTTTCATCCAATTTCCGCTGAAAACTTGCATCAAAACCGCTCAATTCTTTTTCCAATATTTTGTTTACATTGCGAACTGCTTTCAAAACTCCTCTACCACCATAACGCAGTCCTCCGTCTCTCAACTCAAGCGCTTCATGGACTCCAGTTGATGCCCCGCTTGGTACAGAAGCAACGCCAATTGACCCATCACTTAGTTCGACTTGGGTTCGAATAGTAGGATTACCACGAGAATCCAATATTTCGTATGCTCGAATTTTTTTTATTGCAGTTGCCTTCATATATTAATTATTATTCTATCTTATCTCAAATGTTACACTAATATTTAGACTAATATCTGTACTTCCTGGCTCGATATCAGGCATACCACCCCCCAAACCAAAACCTGAATCAAGAGCAACACTACGATATGGCGCTGAAAGAGAATTATCATATTCATAATAGCTTACTACCTTTACCAATTTTACTCCCAATGCGCTCGACAGAGCTTCTGCTTTTTCATTTACTTTTGTAAATGCTTCATCTCTAGCTTGCTGACGATATACATCTGGATCGTCAATTGTAAACTGTAATCCACTTACGCTATTGGCTCCAACCTCACCGGCCAAAGACAAAACATCATTGGCTTTGTCCAAATCGCGAATTTTTATAGTAACATTTTGACTTACTTCATAGCCTCTTAGTTCTTGGCCTATTTCAGTATAGTTATAGCTAGGGTAAACATTGTAATTTTGTGTCTGGATGTCTTCTTCTGCAATATTCAATTTCTTAAGCTCAGCAATAAGACTATTCATTGATTCTGTATTAAGTCTTTGTGCCTCAGCCACAGTATCTGACAAAACACTCATACCCATGGTAGTCACAGCAATATCAGGAACTGCAGTGATCTCACCAGTTGCCTCAACTGTAATTGTACGCTCGCTACGATCCTCTTCACCAATAAAACTAAATTCTTTGATATTATTACGAATCAAAGTTCCAAACCAAACAATTATATAAACCAGCAAAATAGATATCAAAACCATCATCAATTTTTTGCAAATAAAAAACATAGAATGATGTCCTCCGCCATGAAACATACTGTGATGTGACCCAGAACAACTTTTGCCTTTTGGCATTTCTGTTGGCATAGCACTCTTTGTCTCTGGGGCAGTGCTATTTAAATTCCCGCTTGTTTTTTTGACAGGCATATTATTAGAATTATGTCCGCCAGAGGCGGATCAGCCTTTGGCTGAAATTATGAATTATGAATTATGAATTTACTTTTCTTTTTCAAAGCTTCTATTCCTGACAACTTCTTTCCAGACAAGTACTCAAGCATTGCACCTCCACCAGTTGAAACCAAATCAACAAATTCACTCATATGTGTTATTTCCATTGCTTGGAGTGTTTCTCCTCCACCAATTATACCATAAGCCTTGCCCTTAGAGCGAGCAGATACCAGACGTGCAATTGATAAAGTGCCGATGTCATATGGTTTTTGTTCAAAATATCCCATTGCGCCATTCCAAACCAGTGTATTTGCTTTTTTAATCATACCAGCATAAAGTTGGATGGTCTTGGGTCCAATATCAAAAATACCTTCTCCTTTTTTACAAATCTGATGAGATTTTGGTGCAATATCCACGACTCGAAAATGTTTTCCTTCTTTTCTTCCCACTACTACGTCAATTGGAGTAATCACTTTTTTCTTATTACCATAACGAAGTGCTTCTGCTCCAAATTTTGAGTCAACTAGAGAATCTCCGACTTGGTAGCCTTTGGCTTTGAGATAAGTATTTGTAAGTCCTCCGCCTAGTAAAATTTTGCTAGTCTTTCCTAATAAATTTTTTATAACCGGAATTTTGGTTTCAATTTTCACTCCACCCAAAACTACTACAAAAGGCTTTTTTGATTTTTTTAATACTTTATTCAAACCATTGATCTCACTTTCTAATAATAATCCTGCATAACTCGGAATAAACTTTGGAACGCCTGAAACAGAAGCTGACTCACGATGAGCAACAGCAAAGCCATCTAATACAAAAATATCTGCCAAACCAGCCAGATCTTGGGCCAAAGTCCCACTGTCATTTTCTTCTTGAGGAGAAAAACGGATATTCTCGAGCATGACAACCTGTCCAGGCTTAATTTTATTTATCTCTTCCTTTATCTTCGTCGCCTGTTTATTGAATATTGAATATTGAATATTGAATATTTTAATATCCTTTCCAATCAGCTGAGATAATCTTTGGGCTACTGGCTCCACACTCAAAGCTTTTATTTTTTTTCCTCCTGGCCTTCCCAAATGCGTAACCAAAATAACAATAGCTTTATTTTCAATTAAATATTTAATGGTTGGCAATGAAGCTCGGAGCCTAGAATCATCCAAAACTTTTCCATTTTTTATTGGAACATTAAAATCTACGCGAACTAAGACGCGTTTGTTTTTTAAATCTCCTGCTTGTCTAATTTTTTTCACTTTCATTCAAAAAATCTTAAACCTTATGCTTTATGCCTTCCCAACAACCTCCAACATCTCTACCAGTCGATTGGCATAGCCCCACTCATTGTCATACCAAGATAAAATTTTGACCATATCTCCGTCAACTACTTTTGTAAATTCAAGATCAACTATAGATGAATGTGGATTACCAATATAATCAGAAGAAACTAGAGGTTCGTTAGTAGTGGCCAAAATTCCCTTCAAATAACCCTTTGACGCACTTATAAGTGCTTTGTTTACTTCTTCTCGTGTAACTTTCTTTTTCAATAAAAGTGTAAAGTCAACTAGTGATCCTGTGATAGTAGGAACACGAATAGCAATACCATCAAACTTATTTTTTAACTCAGATACAGCCTTGGTAGTCGAAATAGCGGCTCCAGTTGTAGTGGGAACTATATTTTGACCAGCTGCCCTAGCTCGACGTAAATCCTTGTGTGGACCATCTTGCAAATTTTGGTCCGCTGTATATGAGTGAATTGTAGTCATCATTGCTTTTTTTATACCAAATACATCAGCCAATACTCTCATTACTGGAGCAGTACAATTGGTAGTACATGATGCATTATCAATTATTTCTTCTCCTTTATAATTTTTTGAGTTTACTCCTTTTATATAAGTACTAATTCCTTCACCCTTGCCTGGAGCAGAAATTATTACTTTACCAGCTCCAGCAGTTAGATGTTGCGAAGCTAGTTCTTTGGTACGAAAAACTCCAGTACACTCGAGTACTGCGTCTACTTTCAATTTTTTCCAAGGAAGTTTAGTAGGGTCTTTTTCTGCAAATGCATTAACTTTTTTACCATTCACAATCAAATTTTTATCATCATATTCTACACTCCCAGCAAAATCTGGGTATGCTGTATCATATTTTAATAAATGTGCCAGAGTACGTGTGTCTGTCAAATCATTGACCGCAACAATTTGAATATTCTTCTTGCCCAAAGCGACCTTAAAAGCATGTCGCCCTATTCTTCCAAAACCATTGATAGC
>JAHJGG010000005.1 GCA_018824545.1 Patescibacteria group bacterium
TTCTTGAGCTATTTCCGATAACTACCTTTATGCGAACTTATGTATTTTTTGACTTAAATTAGGTATAATAGTTGTGAATAAGTAGTTTATACCCTCGGGGGGTATAAATGAAGTTATTATAACTGACTTTATGTCTCAAGACAAGACATTTGACACACTAGAGCGAGAATTGAGAATAAGGAATTACAGTCCGAGTACTGTAGAATCTTACCTCTACTATAATAAAGAATTACTACGATATCGACAAAAGGACCCACGAGAGATTGGTGTGAATGATATAAAAGAATATCTTGATTATTTAGCTAGTAATAAGTCATCTAGTACTGTTTCTGTTGCTTATAGTAGTATTCAGTTTTATTACAAGGAGATTTGGAAAAGACCTTTTGTTTTTCATCTCACCAGACCAAAACAAGAAAAAAGATTGCCGACAGTACTTTCAAAACAGGAAGTCGCTAAAATGTTGGAACTTACTCAAAATCCTAAGCATAATTGCATCATCAGCCTACTTTATGGAACCGGAATGAGGGTAAGCGAGGTGACTAAATTAAAAATGAGAGACATTGATTTAGATAGAAAAGTAATAAATATTCGCTTGGCCAAAGGAAAAAAAGATAGAATAGTGATGGTGCCAGATAGGTTGGCTTCTGTATTGGGATGTCAGCAAAGACTAAAGAGTGGAAAAGATTTTTTGTTTACCAATGGTCGGGGAGGTTGTTTAAATGAGCGGTCAGTCCAAAAAATTGTTAGCCATTCTGCGAGTAAAGCAGGAATTGGTAAAAAAGTTTCAGCTCACACTCTTCGTCACAGTTTTGCTACACACTTACTTGAAAACGGTACTGACATACGGTATATTCAAGAATTGTTAGGGCATGCAAAATTACAAACTACCCAAATTTATACGCATGTAGCGAGAAGTAATCTGGAAAGTTTGGTTAGTCCGCTAGATGTGCAGTAAAAAAGATACTGTTTGGCTTACGCAGAAGCAAATTGCGGCTTTGTTTGGAAGTGAAAGGAGTGTCATTACAAAACATATTAGAAATTTAGTTAAAAGCGGTGAATTAAGCGAAAAATCAGTATGTGCAAAATTTGCACATACTGCTGAGGATGGGAAAGTGTATAATACAAGGTTCTATAATCTAGATATGATCATCTCGATCGGCTACAGAGTAAACTCAAAACGTGCTACCAGTTTTAGAATTTGGGCTACCAGTGTTTTGAAGAAATATTTGGTTAAAGGTTTTGTTTTGAATCAAAAAAGATTGAAAGAAACACAAACAGAAAATTTAAAACACCTAGAGGGCGCAGTTAAATTGCTCCAGCAAACAATAGAAAAACGGCAATACATAAGTATTCGTAATTTGAAACTGGTAATTGATAATTGTTTTATTTTACACTTCAATTTATAATCATAAAAATTTTTATGCACAAATTTCATCTAATTCTCCCAGATATCCGTTCCTGCCACAATGTAGGAGCTATGTTTCGTACTGCTGATGCTTTTGGTGTGGACATGATTTATCTGGTTGGCTATACCCCAGCCCCACCAAAAGTTCAGATAGATAAGGTTTCTTTGGGTGCAGAAAAGTGGGTGCCGTTTAAGCAAGTAAAAGATTTGAAGATTTTGGTTAAGGGATTAAAAAAAGCCGGAGTTCAGATTATTGCATTGGAAAAAAGTGAAGAAAGTATTGATATTGCGAAGTGTAAATTTAAAAAACCAGTAGCACTGATTGTTGGTAATGAGGTGGACGGGATTGAGGGAAAAATTTTGGAGTTGTGTGATAGTGTTGTGCATGTACCTATGTATGGCAGAAAAGAAAGTTTAAATGTGAGCGTGGCAGCAGGGATTGCAATGTATATGATGTGCGAAAATACGAACATTACGAAAGGTACGAAAAAAGTGCATAATTGTATTAAAAAAATATGCTAGCAAGAGGAAACAATTATAAAATTTATCGTGACGATCTATTGTATCCGGAGTTGAGCTTTGAGATATCAGGTGTGTTATTTCAAATATTTAAGCATTTAGGAAGCGGTCATCGGGAACGTTATTATCAGAAAGCAGTAAAAGTTGGTTTGGAAAAAAAAGGAATAAAGTATAAAGAACAATTTTATGTTCCAATTAGATTTGAAGGTGAGCTAATAGGAAAATATTATTTGGACTTTCTGATTGAGGATAAAATTGTACTGGAGTTAAAAAGAGGAAAATATATACCAGCTAATGTTATAAACCAAACTAAGCAATATTTGGAGAGTCTGGAAATGAAACTCGGTTTAATCGCTTGCTTTACCCATACCAGTGTTCATGTTAAAAGAATAATAAATCATTATTAAATCAACAGTTCGTATATTTCGTACTGTTCGTATTTTCGTACATATATGAATACTATAATTTTTGACATAGAAACAATTCCAGTAGATTTTAATTTGCTAGATGAATTCCAGCAGAATTATTTATTGAAGTTTGCAGACTCACGAGAAGACGAGGAAAAAACAAAAGAACAGATGGCACTTTGGGCTCCGACAAATAGAATTGTAGCAATTGGAATGCTTTCAGTAGAGTCAGAAAAAGGGGCAGTGTACTTTCAGTCCAAAGATAGGGTTATAGATGAGTTTGAAGAGAGCGGAATTAAGTATTCAGCAGGAAGTGAGAAGGAAATCTTGGAAAAATTTTGGAAAGCAATATCTCATGCAAA
>JAHJGG010000067.1 GCA_018824545.1 Patescibacteria group bacterium
CACCTAACACCTATCACCTAACACCTATCACCTATCACCTATCACCTAACACCTATCACCTAACACCTATCACCTATCACCTATCACCTATCACCTAACACCTAACACCTATCACCTAACACCTATCATTTATCATCGCCATATTTATGTTTTCCAAACCAAAACCCTACCAAAAGCATGAGCACAAACAAAAATAATAGAGCAATCACCTTTTCACTACTTTGCAAAAATAATGTAGTTACTCCAAACAAAAGTGCAATTGTATAAAAAAATAAAACTGCTTGTCTCTGGCTCAAGCCTGAATGCAATAGTTTGAAATGCAAATGTTCACTATCCCCTACAAAAATAGATTTTTTATTTTTGATTCTCAAAATCATTACCCTACCTATATCAAGCATAGGAATAGCCACCACCAAAAGCGTAGTAGCAATCTTACTGCCAGAAATAATTGCCAAGCTCCCTAGCATAAAACCAGTAAACAAGCTTCCACCTTCACCCAAAAATATTTTTGCTGGATATGAATTCCAGACCAAAAATCCTAAAACAGCACCTGCAAAAATTATTGCCAAAAGTCCAACTTCTGGCTGGTACCACTGTGTCTGTGTACTAAGAAAAAAAATCATGAGGGCTCCAATAGATACCAAACCTGCAACCAATCCATCCAGCCCATCCAAAAGTTTGGTAGTAAACATCATTCCCATGAGCCAAAAAAATACCAAAATATCAGCAAGTACAACCCAATTTCCTATACCGTCTATTGGAATTATCCACCTATCTAATCTAAAAACTCCTCCAGCAGGATTGGTAATTTCATGGGGTCCAATTCCAAAAGCAATAATAATTAGTGTAGCCAAAATTGGAAACAAAATTTGTTGCCTTGCTTTGAAGTTATATTTATCATCCAGTAGCCCGCCTATCATTAATATCAAACCTCCAATAAATAAACCAAGTATATGTCTTCTCTCCACATCTATCCCAAAATTATCAAATACAAATAATGCAATAGCAACAACAACAAAAAAACTGACAAAAATAGCCAGACCCCCACCAAGTGGAATTTTTTTCTTATGAATTTTTCTGCTTTGCTCTCTAGGCAGATCTACAATTTCAAAACGCCGCATTAGTTTGCGGAGTAAATACGTAAGAAAAATTGATAATACAAATGTTGAAGTAAAATATATAAGGTACATAATTTTTACATATCACATAACACATATCAATTCTTTAATCACAGTGTGATATATGTTATATGTTATATGTTATATGTTATATGTTATATGTTATATGTTATATGTTATGTGCTATGTATTACGCTCATCTCCGCCCCCTCACCCAATACCACCACATCTCTACGTTTAAGTTTATTTCCCAAAACTAATTCTGCCAACTGATTTTCTACCTTGTCCTGAATAGCCCTTCTCATAGGTCTGGCACCAAACTCTGGATCAAAGCCAATCATAGCAAGAGCTTCTAGTGCTGAATCCTCTACACGAAATTCAACACCACGAGCTTCTAGATCTTTGGTAACGCGTTTTAGCATTAGTCCTGCAATTTTCTTTATTTCTTCTCTTACTAAAGCCCTGAAAAGAACAATACCATCAAAACGATTCAAAAATTCAGGCTTGTAATATTCTTTTAATTTTCCACGAATCAGGGTCTGGCGAATTTCTTCTAAGGCTGTGCCCTCTTGAATCTGAGACTGTACATAGTCTGTCGCAGCATTGGAAGTGGCAATAATAATAGTATTGGTAAAATCAATAACTCTGCCAACGCTGTCTGTAAGTCGCCCATCATCAAAAACTTGCAAAAATAAATTTAAAACATTTGGATCAGCTTTTTCTAATTCATCCAAAAGTAGTAGTGAAAAAGGTTGTTGTCGTATTGCCTCTGTCAAAATTCCAGTGCCTTTTTGTCCAGGCTGACCGATTAGACGATAAATCGATGACTGATCCTGATATTCACTCATGTCTACCCTAACCATTCGATTCTCTCCACCAAAATAAACATCAGCAATAGTTTTGGCAAGCTCTGTCTTTCCTACTCCAGTAGGACCTAGAAACAAAAAGTTTGCAATCGGTCTACTGCTTGACCTAATTTCTGCCCTAGCTCTACGCAAAGCATTTGCGACTAACACTACAGCCTCATCTTGTCCAATAATTCTCTCATGCATTTCTTCTTCCAATCTAAGGAGTTTACTTGACTCATCTTCTGTGATATTTGTTACTGGAACACCTGTCTTCTCACTAATCACATGTGCCACATCATTTGCTTCAACCAGTTGACTTTCTCCTCGGCTATTTTTTACATAACTTGCTGACTCAGTAATAATTTCAATTGCACTCTCTGGCAATTTTTGATCATGCATTAGACTTCCTGCAAATTTTACAGCGCTCTCTATTGCATCATATGAAAAAAATATTTTTTGTCGGTATTCTATACTTCCTGCTTTTGACTCGAGCACTTGTATAGCCTGATTTTTATCCATTTCTCTAATATCAACACGACTAAATACAGTACCTATCTGAGTATTAGTGATATGTTTGTTATATCCCTCTGGTGTAGCAGTAGCTAAGGTCAAAAACTTACCAGGCCCCAAATATTGCCCCAATGCTTCTGAAATATCAAGACCACCTCCACCCTCTTCGCTACTAATCCCCACTAGATCCTCCAAATTACTAATTACTAAAATAATATTACGAGCTCTTGCAACTTCATTCATAATTCGCAATATTCTCTCTTGTGCTCCACTTGCAGTAGTGCCAGCCAAAAGAGCTGACGTAGAAATCTGTACTAATCTTTTTTCTTTCAATTCTTTTGGCACTCTTCCTTCTACCATACGCTCTGCAATACCTTCAAGTATACTCATCTTTCCGACACCATGATCTCCTACCAAAAGCACACTTTGCCTTCCTCCCTGAATTATTCTAAAAATCTCATCAATTTCTTTGTCACGAGCAACACATGAAGCCAAATTACCATACTTTGCTGCCAATGTTATGTCTTGGCTAAAACTATTCAAATAAGGCGTTACAACAGCTGTCATGGCCCTATCCATGCCATGTTTGCTACGATATGCACCTGCTCTTTGCATCTTTTGATATTGCCTATAAAGTCTCTGTCGAATTCTTACCCACTCTACTACATTTGTCAGCTTTTGTTTATCAATATTCAAATCATAAAGCAATTCTTGCAACACATCTGACTGATTGACAATGGAAATCAAAAGTTCTGTTGCATGGACAAAGTCCTGATGAGATTCTTTTGCTTTTTCATAAGCATAAAATATTGCCTGCACAACATCATCACTTATGTCAGGCTCTTTTGATGTTTCTTTTGTTGCAGGAGCAACTTGATCCAGTCTTGCTTTTATAATCTGTACAGGCAAACCCAAACGAATAAATATAGTACCTATACTGTCAGCAGACAAAAGCGACTCAAAGAAATGATAAATACTAATCACCTCGCTTTTTTTTCCTTTTGCAATACGATAAGACTCTTCAACTACATTTTTTGCCTCATCATCAAAAACAGCGGAAATATCAATTTTCTTCTTTCTAGATATCTTGTCTACCTCTGTCCATGTCTGCAAAACAGGCTCATCCATTTCTTGTATTTTTTCTTTTTTATTATCCTCATGATACTCAATTACAATTTTTTGCTTTGTTTTTTCTAATAATCTATAAATTAAATAAGAAAAAGATATTATTGAGAGCCAAAATAACATCTGAGCTGTGCCTGCAGTTGTCCAATAATCCAATGTTATTACATCTTTTGGGTCTTCTCCAAAATAAATTAATATTAAAGATACCGCCAAAAAACCAAAACCAAATACAAAACCACCAATAATCCTAAACTTATTTAGAATTCTCCTTGCCTTCCTTAGCTCTATATAATAATGGGTAAGAGGAAAACCAAAATATAAAAACTCACCATCTTTCATTCTCCCAATACTATAACTATGGCAATTTGGACATTTTTTGTACCCCAAATAACCCTTGCCTCCGCAACTGCCACAGGTTATCAAATTTAGTGGTACTGGTTTATCAAATAACATAGAGATTGTCCGAATTTATAAATTTCATACTAATCTACAAATATTCTAATAATTCGTAATTTGTAGATTAGGATAACATTCGTAGATTCGGATTAAATTAAAGAATTAACAAACATATAAATAACAAACAATGGAAATAAAAGCCAGATAAAATAAAAAATAACCAATATTATTAGCCAAATAAAAAGACCAATTGAGCGAAATATTACATTTGCAAGTCTTACAAAAAAACTCATAATCCTACCCTGCCAATCATACTGACCAAACATTGGTACAAAAATATTCTTGAGCCAAAGACCTGGCACCATCATCATGTTTGCCTCCTGAAATATTCTTACCAAACCCAAAATAAATCTCTTGGCACCAGCTGTATACCACCAGATTGGGAAATAAAGTAAGTCAAGAAAAAATTCAACCGTAATGCGTTGTAAAACAATGATCCACATATTTATATAGTTCAAAGCCAATAGTTTGTAGCCAATAGTTTTGTTTAAATTTTCCTATTGGCTATTGGCTACCAACTATGATCTAATTATACCACAAACAAAAAAATCCCTCTACTAAGGAATCTTTCTCTATCACCCAACACCTAAAACCTAATATCTATCACCTAACACCTAACACCTAACACCTATCACCTAAAACCTAAAACCTAATTCTATCTTCTAGCCACCTCTGTTCCGACTGGAGTAACATATTCAATATTTCCTGCAGCCACCAAATTCATACCCGATAGTCTGTCTTGAATACTTGCCATAGAGCGATGTTCTGCGATCTGAACACTGAGTGCTCTGGTTTCATTTTCCAAACTTTGAATATCTTGCTGAAGTTCAGAAATTGTAAAACCCTTGGTAGAAACAGAACTCATCTGAATAATATAAAGCAAACCAAATATTCCTATCATTACAAGAAGTGACACACGAAAAGAAGTGCTTACCATCCATTTTTTTACTGCCAGTTTTCTTTCTCTTCTTGTCTCTTGTTTGTTTTGATATTTGGTCATATTTTATAAGTAATAAGCAGATTAAGTAAATTAAGTTTATATGCAGAAAAATTATTTTTTCTCTATCTAGAGCTTTTCAATTACTCTTAATTTAGCCGATCTAGCCCTAGGATTGTTTTTAACCTCTTCCTCAGAAGCTATAATCGGTTTTTTAGTTATAATTACTAATGATTTACCTTTTTGACTTTTAAAATAATGTTTGACTATTCTATCTTCTAGAGAATGAAAGCTAATCACTGCCAACCTTCCACCTGCTTCTAAAACTTCTACTGCTTGTGGCAAAGCTTCTTCCAATACATCAAGTTCTTTATTTACAACAATTCGGAGAGCTTGAAAAACTTTTGTAGCTGGATGAGTGCCACCAACCCATGGAATCTCTTTGTCTGTTTTTAATTTTTGCCTATAAACTGACAAAACTATATCCACCAAATCCCCAACATTTTCCAAAGGATCTTCTTTTCTCGTCTCAACAATCAATTTTGCAATTTCTTTGGCAAACTTTTCTTCACCATACTGTTTGAAAATTTCTGCAAGCTTATCTTCTGAATGGTAATTTACATGCTCAGAAGCAGTACAGCGCCCATACAGTGGCTTTCCGTCTATTGATAAAGGAGGATCTTTCGCAACATGTTCACAATCCAAATGTGTGTCATACCTCATATCAAGAGTTTCATCCATTTTTTTGAATGAAAATCCTCTCTTTCTCTCTTCAAACTGAGGACTAGACCAACCCAGATCCATAAGTACTCCCGCAACTTTACAAAATTTTTCACTTTTTACTATCTCTTTTAGTTTATTAAAGTTATCTCTTATCAAAACCACCTGATCATCATATTTGTGTAAATAATTTTTGGCCCTTAGCATTGATTCTGAGTCTGCATCTATCCCCAAAAGTTTTCCACCTGGAGCAATTCTTTTCAAAATTTCTTCTGCATGCCCAGCATCTCCTAGAGTGCAGTCAACAACATTACTACCTGATTTCAGTTGTAATGATTCTATTACTTCCTTTAATAATACTGGTACGTGTCGCATAATTTTTTCAATGTCATCCCGAGTGAGCCCGAAGGGCGAACCGAGGGATCTTTCGAAACCTTCAGCTATGGCACCTCAGACATAGTTTATAATACACACGATGTCAATTTTGAAAGATTCCTCGACTCGCTTCGCTCGCTCGGAATTAATTACACCCCCAATTCCCCCATTCTCTCTGCAATCTCGTTGCTTTCTGCTTCAGACTGTCTGGTATATTCACTCCACTTTTTCTGATCCCAAATCTCCAAGCGGTTGTATAGACCGGCTAAGATTGTCTCCTTGTTGAGACCAGCAAAAGTACGTAAATAATCTGGTAAAATAATTCTGCCTTGCTTATCAAGCTTTACATCCATCGCTCCTGCCAACATGAGTCTTGCAAATGCTCTGGTATTTGATTGAGCAAAAGGTAGGTCTGCCAACTTGGCTGCTAATTTTTCCCATTCTGATTTTGTATACAGAAACAAACAATTATCAAGCCCTCTTGTCACGACAGCACCTTTAGACAAATCAATTCTAAATTTCTTTGGGATTGCAAGTCGCCCCTTTTCGTCTAGATTGTGACTATATTCTCCTATAAACACGGGAGTATCGTTAATGATTTAAAATTAGTAGTATCCCCACTTTTCCCCACTGGCTACCATTATACACCACTTACTAATACCTCACAACCATTTTATACCCACTTTATCCACAGTGCACAAGTCGCTTCACTCCGGTTCACTTCAAGCAACATGCCAGCACACTAACTTATACCAACAACTCCGGTACACTATGGCACTGTCGCCAAACTAACTTTTCAAATTAAAATGACAGAAATGAAGTGAAAATCGTTAGATTTGCATCTCACTTTTGTCTTTTTTTGTTTTTATCTTCTCTTGGGAGTGTGTTTTGTCCTTTGCTTTTGGTCTTTGGACACACTCCACCCTTGGAAAAGGGTTAAGTTTCCGCTATGTTTAAGCTCGGCAATATTCTAACTGCCTTTTTTAGATTGTAAACCATTGCTTCAGCTAAACATTGAAATAATACTTTTGTTTGGCTACGGTACTTGGCTCGTTTGCGTTGTTTGGAAAAAGTGCTTTCAAATGGCATTCGAATGCCTGAACGCCAACGGTCAAGATCAAAGTTTTTTTGTTTGTTATTGTTTTTCCGGAGTGTGGCTGGAATACAGTTATTAGATATTATCCACTCATCAGCTTCTTTGTAATCATAGCCTTTATCCATAAATACCATACCTTGTTTTGGACAGATACTCTTTACCGCTTTGTAATCTGGTGTATTGGCTGGAGTTACTGCGACATGGCTAATTAAACCAAACCTCATATCTACGGCATTATGTCGTTTGAAACCAAACCAGATATTGTTTTTACTCTTAGCTCCCCACTTGGCATCTTTGTCTGCAGTGTAATTATTGATGATGGCATTTTTTAGCTTTTCTTCACCATTGGCAATAGCTTTGTCCCGCTCATCCCAAAGAGCTGTTTTAGTGATAATACTTGATGCATCAATAAAGGTGAATACTTCACCAAACAAGTTTTTCTTTTTCATCGCTTCGTTGGTTTTATGAAATATTTCAGCTAATCTCTCTGCTCCGATTCTTTTTCGCAGTTTGCCAAAATACGAATGGTCGGGTGTGTTTTCTGTAAGACCAAAACCGCAAAACCAACGAACCTCGATGTTATACCTCAGAGCTTTTTCCATTTGCCTGTCTGAATAATCTTCCCAGAATTGTATAAGCAATGCCCTGAATCCTTTTTCAACCGCAATGCCGGTTGTCCCCAGTTCGCTGTAACAACCAGCGAGTAAATTGGCCAATTCCGTGAAATCAAAATGTTCATTCAGGTAACGGAATGGATTATCCGCTTCCACTAACTTATTAAATATTTCCTCTTCTGTCGCCAATAGCATTTTGTTTGTTTTGTCAATCCCGATATTAGTCATATTTTTGCTTAAATTAGCTAAATTATGACTGTATTATATCATTTTTTAACTTAGTTTAGTAGTGGATAAGTGTGGGGATTTGGCGACAGTGCC
>JAHJGG010000068.1 GCA_018824545.1 Patescibacteria group bacterium
CAAATCCACCGGTGCCCTTATTGGTGTAGCCAGCGGTCTAGGCTTGCTCTTACTTTTCTATAAAAAAACCAGAGTTTTAACAATCCTATTTCTTGTTTCTTGTTTCTTGTTTCTTGTTTCTTTACCAGCAGATAACCCCATCAAACAGGAGCTAACATTTCAGGATCGCTCCGGCCAAATCCGCTTGTCCATGTGGAGTGAAACTCTGGAATTTTTATCCGACCATCCAATTGCTGGTGCTGGCTTTGCTTCTTACAAACAAAAAATTGTACCTTACCACACGACAGTTAATGGTGAAGGGATAGAGATTTTCCCCCATCCACATAATATCTTTCTTATTATGTGGATGAATTTGGGCATGCTTGGGTTAGTTGGATTTTTGGGAATACTATTTTGGTTTTTTTATAATAGTTTGAAGATTAATAACAATTTACTCTTTAAATCTTCTAATCTTTCGATCTTTTTACTTTCAAGCATGACTGTAATCCTTGTTACCGGCCTAGTCGACAATTCCTACGCCAAAAACGACTTCGCCATTATTTTTTGGATGCTCATTGCCTTTTTAATTATAGACGAAGGAATTTAAAAATTACCAAAAACTTATTCAAACAAATCTTAATTTCTTTAATAAAAAAAGACCGTAGGCACCAGTAAAGCAAAATTGCTCTACCAATACCTACGGTCAACCCGACAGCTTTTACCACTCGAAGTCGTCCAGCTGGACGACTTCGATCTCCATCCCCTCAGGGACTGGTGGCTCTAGACTGTCGGGCCTTGCCTCGCTTCGCTCCCGGAGTGTGAAGAGAGCCGAGGCCCTCTCCTGCAACTCCGGATCAACCTGCCACTGAATGGCAGGTGCGTCGAAGCCGTTGTCCGGTATTGACGCGGGTTCGTCGGCGAACACGAGGGCAGGAAGAATAAAAATGAAGAAAATGACTATCCAAACGATACCATGGTTCATAATGTCCCTCTTAAGGTTGAAGTTCTAGCTAACAAGGATAAGCTCCTTAGTACCTAGAACTCCAACTTAGAGAAACTTCGCTAAAATGAGCCAAATCATCTTGTTTGTGTTTTAGTCTATCTATCACCAGGTACGGTCTTGGCAGATTAAAACAGCAAACTATACCACAAATTGAATCTTTTGTCAAGAGGCTGTATCAGATCAAGATAGCAAAAAAAAGCTTATTTTAGCCTTTTTTCATGTATACTTGTTCTGTACAACTTCCATTTTTACCTCTGTCATGATATTCTTCTCTATATGGAGAGGTGTCTGAGTGGTTGAAGGTGCCGCTCTCGAAAAGCGGTGTGCCTGAAAGGGTACCGAGGGTTCGAATCCCTCCCTCTCCGCCAGATATTATGATTTGACTAGAATTTTTTTTGGCTTGGGGGTCTGGGAGTGCAACTGTTTGAGCCCGACTAAGTCGGGAGAGTTTTTCACCCCCAGGACTTTTTGGTACTTTTTGGTCACAAAAAGTACAATAGATATTTGACTACATATAAGAAAATTATATGCCTGAACAACTTCAACAATTGATATCTTTCCTACCCGCTTTATCTGGACCATTAATATTGATTCTCGTTTTTGGCTTATTTTATAAGATCCGCAATAACCGATTACCAGAGGAAGCTGGTATGACACCCATTCACCAAGAATTTTGTGGAGGTAATTTTAATTACACTAATCTTAGCCGACCGTTTGTCAGACTGACAATATACAATGATTTTCTGGTTATTTCATATTTCAAACAAATTCTCTTAAACTATCACGAGATAGAAAAAGTTGAACTCAAGAACAAAGTGGGGAAAAAAGGATTAAAAATCTATCATAACAAAATTGGAGTTCCAAAAAATATTACCCTCTGGTCTCCAAATATTGAAAAAATATTTAGTCTGATTCAACCCAAACTTACCAACAAATACCAAACTCATAATTCAACTACCACTAAATAAATTCGTTATTCGTGTTTATTCGTGTTAGAAATTCGTGCTCCTATGTACAAAAAGAAAAAACAGGCCAAAAAGAAACACTTGAAAAAAGATAAGAAGAAGAATATTGCATCACTCAGTTATCGTTAATATTTACACACAAATCAAAACCGCCTACAAGCGGTTTTGATTTAAATTTAAAATACATTTTTTTATCAATTCGTAATTATAAATATTGAAAAATTATCATTTATCATCTTTCATTTTTCACTCCAGTTGATAAGTAATCCCAAACCCTATATAATATACATGCTTTAATTTGAAAAAACTTTATGCTCCTACCAATCATACTACTAATCATTGGCCTTGTAATTCTAATTGCTGGCGCAGAATACATGGTCCGAAGTGCATCGTCCATGGCCAAAAAACTTGGAATCTCCTCTATTGTCATTGGTCTTACTGTAGTTGC
>JAHJGG010000069.1 GCA_018824545.1 Patescibacteria group bacterium
ACTTCCAGTATGTTTGATAATACATTTTTATGGTTTCTGTCGAAAACTTATTTTCCAAAAAGAAAGTATGAAGTGAGTGATAGACTGCTTCGGCTTGCGCTGGGGTAATCAAAACAATATCAAACCCATCTTCCATTTGAGTCTGTTGTTCAGAGGATAATTTTTGAAGTTTTTTGTATTGTTCAATATTCATAATAACCAATTAACTTGTTACTTTAAGGTGTTATAAAGTCAGCGTTCGATGCTTCTTGTATATTTGAAATAACTCCGCCACTCATCTTGTTCATCAACTTAACCAATGCATTCTCGCGTCTATTTTTTTCTGTACCAGTAATGCCAAGCTCACCTATCCTAGCTTTCATTTTATCCACTATTCCCGTAATGATTGGTCCCATTTTATCTGATACCTTAAATTCATTCTGTGCAGAGTTATAACCAGAATTTTCTGCATCTCCACCAGACAACAAATTCGCCAATGTGGATGACATGCGAGAAATTTCACTTTCACTCGCTGTTACAATATCTTCCAATTGTCCTCTAGCATCATCACTTAATACATCTTGAGCCTTGCCATCTTTGTCAACTGCAATGATGCCCCGACCATCTTCATATTGATGAAAGCTCTTTCTAGCACGACCATATTTTTCTTTGCCTTGTTGAATTTGCTTTCCATTCTTGCCTGATCTGGTAGTTCTTAATTCGCCAGTGGCAATAGCGGGTCCTTCTTCATCTTTAGCTCTCGACATATTATTGGCAAAACCAGTCTCTAATTCACCCTTGTCATTCAGACCGGTAATAACTTGTCCGGCCAAATGATAATTGCCGTTCTTAGCAGCATCGGCATTAACAGCACCGCCCAAATTTCTAAAATACATTTCAGCCGAACCTCCCAATGCTTTCTTTAGATCTTGCTCTGCTTTGATAGCGTTCTCCGGAGTATCTAACTCGTTCATCTTTTTGCCGGTCGTGAGCGACAAAATGGCCTGGTGAACATTGCTGGAATCTATTTTTGTATCTCCCCAGGAATCATCCAAGTGGCCTTGCAAATCATTGCCATCGCCATTTTCAAAAATGCTAGTGGTAATCAAGGTTGCATTTTTCATGGATGCTGTCAGAGCTGACTGCTCATCATCACTCAACACCTCGCCACCATCTTGTTTATCTTTCAAGCGCCTTACTCTTTCTACATTTTCATCCAACTGATAAAATCTCTCATCATATGACAGACCAGCCCAATCTTCCATTTTTTCCTTGTGGCGTTTCATTTGCTCTCGACGCAAATAAATAGCTGGCTTGTTCAATTCTCTGGCACCGATATCACGTGCAGTCCCGAGAGCATATCCTTCTTCTTTTTCCGCTTTAGACATAGCCGCCCTCTTGTCTGCTTCGTCTTGATATGACCTCATTAGTGGTGTCTTGGCTTCTTTTAGTGCCCCCCTAAATGCCTCAAGTCGAGCTTTTTCTTCTTCTTCGGGAGTCATACTAGGATTTTTCTTTTGCGCATCAGAAAATTTACTATCTGCTAAATTAAATACTATATCCTGCTCAACTTTTAGTTGTGCAGCTTTCTGATTTGCTTTCTCTTTATCTAGTACTCCAGTTGCTGATCTCTCGGCTGTTTCTGCTTGTAGAGCCATCTTAGCGGCACTCTTATTACCCCATTTAGCCTTTCCTTTTGCTTTATCTCGCCTCTCCTGCGCCTCCAAAGTAGATTTCATTTGTTCAATAGCCCCAGCACGTTCACGTACCCCTTTGCCCCCAACTACAGATAATTCTCTACCTGCTAATTTGGCTTTATAATAAGCCATTTGAGCAAATTGTTTTGCGGCCTGTACACCAGGAATTCGCTTACCCACAAAACCACCTATACCAAGAGTAGCAAATTTACCGATTTTCCCTGTTACTTTCTTCCCCAAATCAACCCCCTTGGTTGCCAATCCCGCTCCTGCTGCACCGGACTCAGAAGCTACCTTGGCACCGACTAACAAAAACGCTACTGCAATCAAAATAGTAGACATACTCTCCCATGTGGATGCAGCATTCAAAGTAACTGATGTGCTATCTGAAAGAGCATCATAATTTGGTGAAGCATCTGATGAATCTTGTGGTAATTGATTTTCAATTTCACCTGACCCCATAGTTGCAAAAGCTAGCCACATAAAGAAAACCATAATAGGCGCCACGATCACATTGCTGGAAAATTCTTTCCACCAGCGATCAGAATACTGCTTGGTCTGGGGAATGACAGCAAAAATGTAAGCCAGAGGTGACAAAATAATCAAAACCCAAAGCGCTACCATTCGGATTAGCATAATAATAGCATAAGCACCGATCGTAAACATGGCAATCGCAGAAAACAGCAATGCAAAAAAAGCTCCAGCCAAAATCTCAATATCAATATTATCTACAGCTGAAGGAGTACCTGATGGCTGAATCATCTGGCGCATCTGATCCAACTTAAACATGCTAATCAAGTTACCACCCGCAACTGCAGAAATAGCATTTACAAAAGTGACAGTGAATACATGCGCTCCATCAATAATAATACCAGAAATAAGTTTACTAAAATTCACCAAAATAGCTGCCAAGACCAATTTTACCATTGCCTTTTGCCATTCGTACTTTTCTACTCCTAAAATTGTACTGAAAGCAATAACCAGAAGTGCCACAATAAAAAACATGTTTGAAATGTCTCGAACCATAGACCACCCAAGAAGTACGGTAGGCACGCTCACAAATCCATTATAAGAAGCAAGCTGGATAAAAAACTGCAACAAAAACAATGTCATTGACATGAAAAAACGAGCTATCATCAAAAGAATCTGACTAACAGCCCAAATCAAACCATTGGCAATTTCAGTCATACCAGGAAGTGCATGCGCCGGTGCCGTCCCGATCACAAATCCAACTGCAACAAAAGACAAAAGCAATATCACCATCACTATCCAGTTTCTTCGGGAAGGGAATAGCAAAGAAAGGGCCTTCTTTGTTGCCTTTCCAATATTTTTAATTTTATTTGTTATCGTTTGCGTCATGTTTTTTTACGTATCACGTATCACATACCACGTATCAATTATCAAACCTAAAATGAAAATTCGATTTAAGAATTGATACTTGTTACGTGTTTCATGTTACGTGATTATTATACCACATTTTTATTTAAAACAGTATATTTTTGCACAGATAACAAAATTCAGATAGCAGATAACAATTTTACCATGTTTAATTATTGTAAGTGTTACAAACTTTCAAATGATATCTGCTATCTGTTATTTGATATTGTCTATCTGACACTTGTTATATGAAATCTGCTATCTGTTATTTGGTATCTGAAATTATCCCCCCTCGCCCATTGACCCAGCACCACAAATTAACCAAAAAAACTAACATTCCACACAAATCCCACATGTGCACAGATTTTGTGGTGCGGTGAGAAAGTAGATTTGTCAAAAACAAACAACCCTCAATTAAGAGGGTAGCTTGGACGGCGGAGAGCAGTGGAGTTGAACCACATCCGCCAAAAGCGGACCAGCAAGGTATCAGGTTGCGTCCTGCAACCGGCAGAATTTACTCTCCCTGTCACCGCCGGCAATAGTATAACACAAAATAATAAACGAAAAAAAACAAAACCCCTTTGGAGGGGGTCTTGCTGGTTCGGTATGACGAATGTGATCACAACCTGATACCTACAATCAATATACCACAACAATCACTCACTGTCAATATCTTTTTGTACACATACCATTTATCCACACTCCACCCTCAACCCAGCACCACAAATTAAGGAAAAAAAAACAGTTTAAAAGCAAAAACCGATATGTGGACAAGTTTTGTAGTGTGGGGCATTGCGAGGCTTTGCATTGACAACTCACTATTCGTGTGATAGTCTCAATACGGTTCGGAGAGTAGATAAAGATGCTTGCCGAATAGTTCTTTCACAACAGAACTGAGCAGGCTCCAATATGAATTTTGGCTAAAAATCTACAAAAGAGAATACTCTTTTGAGTTACGACACATTCCAACACCTTAACCAACTTTTGGGAGTTTGCCATGTATCCTACATTTCGCGATGGTGCTATCTTGCGCGGTCGTCATAATTGCAAGTACAGAAGCGACGCAGACTTGGTTGCTGTCACCCCACACGGAGAATCATATTTTCTAACGCCAGAACTTTTTCAAACATTTTTGTTGTGCGATGGTCTCACACCAAGCGCGAACATTCCAAGGTTTGATAATTACATTAATGAGATACCTGATTGTCTAGACATCATTTCGCTAAGTGAAACGTCATCCAGTCGTGTTCCCCAACAAGTGGTAGAAACGCACAATTTGGTTGCCCCTTGCCGACAAGCTATATGGCATTTGACTAGACAATGCAACATGAAGTGCTCACATTGCTATTATCTCGCTGATGATGGCATACCAAAAAAACAAATGTTCTCTGATCAGGAGATATTGGCGACTGCCTGTCATTTGTCCGCACTTGGTATCGAAAGCGTGCGACTTTCTGGAGGTGAAGCTAGTCTTAATCGACATCAGTTTGAACTGGTCGTGGATACAATAACTCGCAAATATTGCATCCCTATGATTCTAAATACAAACGGCTGGAAGTGGCGAGACTTTACTGTCACAGCACTTCAGAATAACCCTTTCGTTAGAGGGATTCAAATCAGTCTCGATGGAACAACCCTGTCACATGATACCTTGCGTGGTGTCAAAAGCCACAAAGAAGTTGTTTCCAACATTTCCAGATATTTAGAAACAGGAATACATGTTCGCATTATTAGCATGCTTACCGACAAATGGCTTACCAAAGACGGTGTCGCGAAAGTATGTGAGTTAATTGCGAATCTTGGAGTAAAAGATTGGGTTGTGGAAGTTCCGTCAGTGACAGGGAGATGGCTGGAGACGGAAACAAAGAGAGTGCAGGATATAGCTGGTGCGGCGAAGGAGTTTTATGACTTTTTAACGCACAAAAAACACTGCGTCGAACATTTTTCGTTTACGCAGATGTTTAATTGGCCTATGTCACAAACTCGTGAACCCAAAACATTGCAGGATCCTGTATGCTCGCATGATTTGGGCTTGCTCACCTTTGGACCAGAAGGAGTTTCGTATTGTACACTGTTTCAAAAACAGTTCGGCGACGCCATGTCTAATCTAGGACATTTGCACACTGAAAAGTTTGTAGATATTTGGAATACAATCGCACTCGCTCGATTGACTCACAAAATATCTGACAATAGGAGTTGTAAAGAGTGTAATTTGTTCACAATTTGCCAAGGTGGTTGCCCTGGTCAATATGAAAATGCAACTAATTTTCAAGGCTGTGATCCTCATTCGCGGAATCTGGCACTAGCAAAACAAAGTTTTTTTCAGCTAATTGGCACGCCCATTAGTTGATGGAGGATACCATGATCGAGTTGATACCAGCGACTTCAACGCAATTTGTTGATTTTCTTTATGGTTGTTATACGACCAGATCGATACAGGGTGATTTTCAACGTGTTAAAACGATTGAACAAGAATTGTTTCGCGAAAAAATTCGCGTACAAAACAACAAAGGTAATCACACCTTTATTGTGGTAAAAGGAGATTCGCCTGTTGGATATGCATATTCCAACAAATCACCATGTTTCAATCACTACGAAATTGGTGTAACGCTTGTCCCAGAAGAACGTCATAAGGGTTTAGGTATAATCACCCATCGTCTGCTTGTTAAGCAGGCACTTGTGCAGTTACATGCAAAAAGACTTATAGCGTATGTGTCCACTCGAAACATTGCAGAGCGCAAAGTTTTGGAAAAACTTGCGTTTCAGTGTGAAGGTATTATGCGACAAGCAGGCACTACTGGCGATATTGTTCACGACATTGCAATTTATGGTGCATTGCACTACGAATTGGAGGCAGGTTTATGAAAGCCGTGTGTTTTAGAGGTCCTGCCGGCGTAGGGAAAACTACTTTGGCATACGAGGTTGGCAGAGATATAGTAAAAAAAACACTTATGAGCAATAAACTCGGATATATTTCGGCCGATATGTTTGCTCACATCTCATTCGACTGTCGATATACTGACAATGAGATCGATTTTAAATATGATCTTATTCATCAAATTGTAGGTAGGCTTGCCAAGCAGGGGTACACAGTCATCTATGATGACACATTCCAGCGATATAAAGATTATGTCGCTATGATAGACTGCCTGTCGTCGAACGGCTACAATGTGCACCTGTTTTCACTTACGGCACCGCTTGAGGTGGTGTTAAGTAGAAATAAAGCACGCTTCTGGAAGGAACGTATCAGCAATGCCCGTGTAAAAATGCTCCATGCAATACACACCGAGCATTCACGTGCTGATGAAACGGCAATCAACACATTGCTCACAGTAGAGCATAACAGCTCTTTAATTCTAAAAGAGGTTTACGGAGTGAATTTGACATTGTAACTGGAATAGTGTAATGTAAGGGCTGAGTAAATTCATTGCCCCATCGTGGGTACAGCTCACAAAGGAGACTGCTATGAAAAAGGAAATTTTGAAGGTCGAAACGTCTCAGGGAGGCTGGGGTTCGATTTTTACAAATCCCTCCAAAAAATAGGCCGATCGAACTAGATCGACAAATTTTAAACCCACACCAAAAGTGTGGGTTTTTTCTTGACAAAATACAATCCGCATGTTATCCTTTTTATAGAAAGTTCTTTTAAACCTTCTTTATCGTTAGAAAGGAATCGCAACTATGAAATCAGAGTATAAAATCGAATTGTATACCGGTATTAGACCAACAGGCGATCTGACAATCGCTAATTATGTTGGAGCAGTGAAGCCACTTGTTGAGCTTCAAAAACAGGGTGTCAAGTCGCTGGTTTTTGTGGCTGACATACACTCATTGACAGACAACGAGCCTGCTACTGCAAGTAAATTTTGTCGTGAGGTCGTGGCAGATTATTTGGCACTAGGTCTAGACCCTAGCAAAACAAACATCTACATTCAATCAGCCATTGCCTATCAAGTCAGTTACATGACATTGCTTTTGGCGAGACACGTCTCCGTAGCAGAATTACTGCGCGTACCAACACTAAAGGATAAGCTGCGGAACAATGCAAATCCGAAAACGGCGAATGCCTTGCTGTTGCTTTACCCAGTCATGATGGCGTCAGACATTCTACTCCAGCGCGCCAAGAGCGTTCCTGTTGGTGAAGACCAACTGGCTCATATGGAAGTGGTTCGTCGACTTGCTCGAGATTTTAACACTAAATATGGCGAGATTTTCCCAATCCCCACAGTACAGCAGGTTAAGTCTTTACGAATCCTTTCTCTGAAAGGATCCAGAAAAATGAGCAAATCATTTCCAGAGGGGGCAATTTTCCTGACAGATGACATGACAAAGGTCAAAAAGAAGATAAAATCAGCAGAGACCGCATTGGAGGGTAAACTGAGTGATAGCTTACAGAGCCACATTATTCTTGCAAAAGAATTGTGTGATGATCATGAAGTTCACTCAAAAATTGACACTATCATCAAAGACCACATGGATGGCAAACATGTGATGGGCGCCTTTAAAGACTTGCTAACAGTGATTGTTGTTGACTTCTTGAGTAAATTTCAAGTGCGACGTGCTGAAGTCGTTAGGGATCCTAGCCTTATTGATGGTATTCTCAAAGAAGGAGCCTCAATGGCTCTGGCAAACGCAGAATCAACACTTGATCTCGTGAGATCCTCGATAAAATGAGGTATTATTTACTTACATCGAAGACCACAAAATTGTGGTCTTCTTTTTTATTAAAAACATCTTTGATTAGCATCTGTTTAACTTACCCTAACAACACTCCACCATTCTGTAAATTATCCACACTCCGCCCTCAACCCAGCACCACAAATTAAGGAAAAAAACAGTTTAAAAGCAAAAATCCAATATGTGCATAAGTTTTGTGGTGCGGTGAGAAAGTAGATTTGTTAAAAACAAACAACCCTCAATTAAGAGGGTAGCCTGGACGGCGGAGAGCAGTGGAGTTGAACCACATACGCGTGCGCGTATCGGCTGGTTATCAAATAGTGTCTTGCACCGACAAGAGATACTCTCCTTTTACTCGCCGCCAAAAATATTATATCACACGTATAAAAACAAAACATCCCTTTCAGGATGCTTTGAGAACGATACGTTTACACGTATGCGGTTCACTGCTTGATAACTAAATATAGAATACCACAACAATCACTCTTTGTCAACCTATTTTGTCCACACGTTTTACATTGGTCAGATAACAAATAGCAGATATCATATTTTCACGTATCACATAACACGTATCACGTATCAAACCTAAACCGAATATTCGTGCTAAAAAATGTTATGTGGTACGTGTTATTTGCTATCTGACTTTATCCCCCCTCTCCCCTTGACAAACTCCACAAAATCTGCTAGACTAAGGGTTACAATGGTAAACCTTAATCTAACATAAGTAATCACTAT
>JAHJGG010000006.1 GCA_018824545.1 Patescibacteria group bacterium
CAACTGTTTTCTCTTGTTCGCAAACCCAGCCCTCGCTATCCTAAAAAATTCTTCATCAGTAAATTTGCTTACTCTGCTTATTTTGCTTATTGTAAAAACCGCTGAATCCACCTTCGGTTCTGGCCAAAAATTTCCTTTTGAAACTTTGGTAATAATTTTTGGTTCACCATAATATTGAACTGACAAGGCCAACAAACTCATATCACCCGGTTTAGCCACAATCCTTTCACCCACTTCTTTTTGGACCATAACAGTAATACTCTCCGGCTTGTTTTCTTGCTCCAGTAACACTCGCAAAACTTGCGAAGTAATCTGGTATGGTAAATTGGCTACTACTTTATAGCCAGGTTTAAGCCGTAAGCCATAAGCCGTAAGCCGTTTAAGAGCATCTCCCCAAATTATTTCCACATTCTCTGATTTATTTTTCTGCCAATATTCATCCAATCTGCGCTCAATTTCAAACGCTATTACTCGCTTAACCAATGGTGCCATGGCAAACGTCAGCACTCCAAAACCCGGCCCAATCTCCACCACAGTATCATTTTTTTTCAAATCCCCTGCTTTTATAATTTTCTCTATTACTGATTCGGAAATTAAAAAATTCTGACCATATTGTTTTGAAGGCCTAAGCTGATATTTTTCACAAAGCTGTTTTAATTTTGTGGGTTTAAATAAATTTTTGTCCATAATACTAATTTTTTAGCTAGATAGTATCTCTCTTTGGAGGCAATTCCAAATCAAACCCTGCTTGTTTTACTCCCCCTTCACCATGATTATCCTCAAACACTTTTACCACTCCAAATTCACCATCATATCCTGGACGCACCACTATATTTCCCTTTCTTACTCGATCAATTGCATCGGCTATCTGGTCTGAGCTGGCAGTAACAATGTCAGGCAAAGATGAATTTAGTAAAATATGAAACTCATTTCCGAGCTTATGAGTTAATTCATTATAAGCACTTGCAACTCGTTTAGTTTTTACTCCACAGCCAAATGTATCTGCCAAAATCTCTGACAATGGAACCAGACTTTTGTAAGGAATAAATTCTTTTTCTTTTGCTACTTTATATGCTTCTTTTTCAGTTCTATCTGCTAGTTCATCCACCCTATTCATTACACCAATCACCAATTTCTTTTTGCATATTGGACAAATGCCACCCAACTTTTTTGTCTCGTGAGGATTGCAGACAAATTTACAATCACGATGCCCATCCATATGATACTTTCCCTCTTCTGGATAAAATTCTATTGTTTGTAAAAAATTCTTCTTGTCGCCCTTTTTTATAATTTTCATTATTTCATTATAATCAACAGCATCTTCACTATCAAAATTGAGAACATTTGCCTCACGACCAAGCTTCGCTGTACTGTGAGCATCAGAATTGGATACCATAGTAATATTATCAAGCCAAGAACAACGCCAATTCATAAGTGGATCGCTAGAAAGTCCAGTTTCAATAGCAAAAATATGTGGAGTCAGATCTTCAAATGCATCTTCTAGTGAATCATATCCACTCTTCGAGCCAAACACCCCAAACCACGGCGTCCACGCATGAGCTGGAATCATTGTCATCCTATCATCCACCTCGAGCATAAACTCCAATAGATCTCGCCCAGTCATTCCAAGTATTGGTCTACCATCAGAAGAAAGGTTAAAACCACCATCTGCTAATTTTTTATTAAACTTTTCTGCCACTTCCAGATTTGGCGCATACACACACAAATGCAAACGTCGAGTTTTATCTTTATGCTTCTTAATCACCGCCAACTCTGTCCCCAAAATAAATCGTGTTTTTGTTTTTTTAATTTTTAATTTTGAATTTGTTTGTCTCCTTGTATCCTTGTTTCTTGTATCTTTCAATGAGTAAATCCCTTCTTCAACTTCCACCAGTTCCTCCCTAATACTCTCAAACCACTTCGGATGAGTAAAATCGCCCGTTGCCACAATATCAATACCCCGAATTTCACAAGCTTTCGCAATCTGATGCAATTCCAAATCCCGTGAACAAGCACGGGAATATTTTGAGTGAATGTGGAGGTCAAGAATTTTTTTCACAATTCTTTAAGTTTACTCAATTATTATAGTAGTTATTTTTTCATTACTTCTACCAGACATATCACCATAAGTCTCTACAAAAGTCGTACTACCAGACTTAATAGCTTCATACACAGGAAAAACAGCTAATCCTTGTTTATACTTTTCAAGAAAAGAAGCTTCTATAAATTGATTATCCAAAGAATAACCAATCACACTTATCACGTTAATCTTCTTCCCTGTATCACTAATATACTCTTGATCGTAACTTTCGCCACTCTTATATGTAAAAGTTGCTCCAGTCAAATTGCCGTAGTACCTACCCATTAGACCAAAATTATCTCTTGATTTTTCAGCGGAAAAAATAAATTTTTCACTCAACTGCAATCTACACTCTTCCTCAGGATTGCATCGTGTGTAGGATAAATTAGAGTATTCTTCTGCAGTAAAAAACCGCATTGCATAAAAAGGAATTCCAGTGAGCCAATTTAATAACAACACCCCCACTAAAATGAATCCGAGCACTAGTACAAATTTTTTCATACAAATTTTGTTAGATGTCACATGATCAAGATCGAGAATTTTTTGGATCATATATATACTTTAACATTTTTCCAAAAAAAAACAAAGATCCTTCTCTGGTCTTCGTCATTATAATCTACACATTATAAAATTAAATTTATTTTCAAACTACATCAAACTGGACATGCTTTGCAATTTTTTGGACATATTCTTCTATCCGCTCAACCTTGTTACGAAGTGCTGTCAGCTCTGTGTCAATTTTTTGATGTAATCCAATAAATTGATCAACATGTTCAATAATACTATTTTCTAATTTTCGAGACTCTTGATAAAGTTCTTCCTTGGTTACCCCATTTTCTCTAATAAAATCAACACCTTCCTTTAGGTCTTTCACAGTCTCCAAAATTTCTTGCATTGTTTTTTCTTGTTCCATACAGGCTTAGTATACTTGCTGATATTCCCAATGTCAATAGATTAAAATATCATGTTTACAGATATGTAATTAGTAGTGACTTGTTATTTGCTATTTGCATTTTGTCCTACCAATCCATCCTAAAATTCAATCCATGATTATGAAATCCCATACTATCATAAAATTCGTGAGCCTCTCTCCGATCATGACGACTCTGAGCAATAATCTTGTAACATCCAATATTTTTTGCCTCATCAATTATACTATTCATAAGCTTTGTACCAATGCCCTTACGTCGAAAATCTTCTTCTACAAATACATCCTCCACAAGTCCATAAGGAAGATCGTGTAGATCATTATATATAATGTATAAATAACCTCGCCCAGCGACATTACCATCTGATTCAACTACAAACTTAGTAGCATAGGCTCTATCCTGATGTTCTTTTTTTACTTCCATATTATTTATTAATAGATAAATAAATAGCTTCTCCAAGTTTTTCCGGACTTATTCCACCGCCACTCTTTTCCATATCCACACCAGTCAATATTTTTCCTACAATGTTGTCAATATCCAGTTCCATTTTGTTCCATTTTTTCTCACTATATAAAACTACTTCTTCATCTGTTAATTCATGATTATTATAAATAATCTCATAAATTGGCCGTGGAATATAATTTTCTAGATGTTCTAAAGTCTTGCTTAAAATAATAGGCCCGGTCTCCCCATCGGCCTCACATGCTCCACCACAAATATAAATTATTTTTGCTTTTTTATTATTTTGAATTGCATCACTCACACCATCTACCAAAAGAGTGGCGATCACACTAGTATAGAGACTTCCCAAACTTAAAATAATAAAGTCAGCTTGTTCAATCGCTTCTTTTGCTCCTTTATAAATATTAACTTTAGGCTCGAGCCATGCTTTTTGAATTTTTTTTGTACGATCAAAACTGGGTCTATCAATCAAATCCTCGCCAACTATTTTTTCACCATTATTCAGTTCTACACACAAATTAGTTTGTTCTATTGTTACTGGATAAGCTTTTCCCAATGCCTCTATGGCAACATGCAATGCATCAAGTCCCATTATAAAATCTCCATGATACTTTTCAGACAAAGCCAAAAATAAATTACCCAAATAATGTTTATTTTCCATATTATACTGGAATCGATTGGTACGAAATATTTTGTGCAACATGTCATAATCATAAGGTGACATTGCAAGTGTAGCTCGCAAAATATCTGCAGGTGGCATTACTCCCCATTTTTTTCTTAATTCACCATTAGAGCTCCCTGAATCACTCATGGCAATCACCGCAGACAAAATCAATTCATCTGAATGCATTTTAAGACCACGCAATATTTTTGCGCTTCCATTACCTCCTCCAATAACACATACCCTTAGCATTGATTTAGACTGATTCATAGAATGATTTAAACTGATATTTATTTTGATAAATAATCTTTGTAATGCGCTAATCTTTTTACTTCCAAATCTCTATTACCAAAATTTAACAATAAACCTACCTCCATATTACTTGCTTTTAAATAAGAAATTGTTTGGGTTAAAAATAATTTTTTCATTTCACCACACACAGCTTTTAACTCTACAATTATTTTATCCTCTACAAACAAATCAACTCTAAAGGTTCCTACCCAGTCATTTTGAAAACAAACATTAAATTCTTTTTCACTTTCAAACAATAAATTCTCTTTTATAAGAGCAATCTCCATGGCTCGATGATAAATCTTTTCTTGAAACCCTGGACCAATTTCTCTGTGAACTTTCATTGCAATGCCAATTATCTTTCTAGTCAAATCACTATGTTTGTACATATCAGTCTAGATCAATATTATAATCATTTTAAATTACAGTCATACGCTGATAAAACTTTAGCTGAAATGCAATTTGGTCTAAGTGAATAATCACAATCGCTCAGTCTAGATCAGTATTATCATCAGTCTAAATCAATGCTTATTCCACCGTCACACTCTTAGCTAAATTCCTAGGCCTATCTACATCTCTCCCCAATGCAACCGCTGTATGATAGGCAAACAACTGCAGTGGCAAAGTATTTAATAATGGTTCCAAGAGTTCCATTGTTTTTGGTATATAAATTACGTCATCTGCCAGCTCTTTTACCCTTTCATCACCAATATTAGCTAATGCAATGACTGGTGACTTCCTCGCCTTCACCTCTTCTATATTGCTACACATTTTATCATAGAGTTGATTTTTGGTCATAATAGCAAATACTGGGCAAGTGGGAGACAAGAGTGCATTTACTCCATGCTTCATTTCTCCTGCAGGATAAGCTTCACTATGAATGTATGAAATTTCTTTTAGCTTGTGAGAACCCTCGAGTGCAACTGGAAAATTTATACCTCGACCCAAAAAAAGAAAATCATGATAGTCCTTGTATTTCAAAGCTATTTCCTTGATTTGATCACTAAGACTCAAAATCTGTTTCATCTTCTCTGGAATTTCATCAAGAGCGTTTAGAAGTCTCTCGCCAGTAGCAAGAGTAATGCGTTTGAGCCTACCAAATTGAAGAGCATATAAAAGCATAATAGCTACCATATTTGTATATGCCTTAGTAGAGGCGACAGCTAGCTCTGGCCCTGCATGTATATAACTACCACCTTCAGTCTCGCGAGCAATAGTGGAACCAACAGAGTTTACAATACCACGAACAAATGCTCCTTTTCTTTTTGCTTCTCTGAGAGCCGCCAAAGTATCAGCTGTCTCACCAGACTGGGACACTGCAAATACCAATGTATTCTCATCAATAATCGGATCACGATAACGAAATTCACTGGCCACATCCACCTCGACAGGAATACCAGCCAATCTTTCCATTGCATACTTTCCAATCATGGTGGCATAAGATGCAGTCCCGCAAGCTATGAAAACAATCCTATTTATACGACGCATCTCTTCTGCAGTCATATTGAGTCCACCGAGATATGAAGTACCTTCTGATAGATTATAACGCCCACGAATCGCATCCTGAAAAACCAAAGGTTGGTCATGAATCTCTTTAAGCATGAAATTTTCATAACCTGCTTTTTGTGCTTGAGCTTCATCCCAATCAATCTCTTCTACGCACTTTATTACTGATTCATCTTTTAAATTATATGTATCCAAACTATCTGGAGTAATCTCTGCCACCTCTCCATCATCCAAAAAAATACATTTTTTTGTATAAGCAAGCATTGGTGTAGCATCACTAGCAATATAATATTCTCCCTCACCCATTCCTACCACAAGCGGACTTCCCATTCTTGCAACAACAAGTAGATTGGGATGATCCTGATGCATGACTACAATTCCGTAGGTTCCCCTTACACATGCCAAAGCTTTTTCTACCGCTATTCTCAAGTCTCCTTCATAATATGTTGCAATAAGATGAGCCAATACTTCTGAGTCAGTTTCAGACGTTAAGACAACTTCAGCAGGTAATCGCTCTCTCAATTCTCTATAATTTTCAATAATTCCATTGTGAACCAAAGCTAATTTGCCGTCCATTGCAATATGAGGATGAGTATTTTCTTCAGTCACTCCACCATGAGTAGCCCAGCGTGTGTGAGCAATACCCACAGTACCAAACAACTCAACCTTATCAAGTGACTTTCCCAATTCATCTATTTTCCCGACCGCCCTCACTCTCTTTATCACGTGCTCTCGCTCTCTCGTGCTCTCGTGCTCGTGTGCTCGTGTGCTGTCGTGCTCCAGTGACATAACTGCAACACCAGCGCTATCATAACCGCGATACTCCAAACGACGCAGACCCCGAAACAAAATCGGTGCTGCTTGTTTTTTTCCAATGTATCCTACAATTCCACACATAGATATGAATTAAGAATGATGAATTAAAAATTATGATATCTGCTATTTGCTATCTGATATCTGACTAGCTATCTCCAAATCTTCTTTTGTATTTATTCCCCTTGCTTCTTTTGGCTCAATATCAATGGATGAAATTGTCTCTCCAGTATCAATAGCCATCTTCAATAGATCAGGCAAATAATATTCGTCTTGGGAATTATTATTTTTTATTTTTTTCAAATTATTCCACATCCAATCGGCTTTGAAACAAAAATAAGAAGGATTAACTTCTTTAATTTCTTTTTGCTCCTCATTACAATCTTTAAATTCTACAATGCCTGCGATATGACTGTCTTCTTCTCTACGAAGCACTCTGCCAAAACGATAAAAAGGTGCATAAGTATCCTCAAAATTTGGTACTGTCACAGTCATGAGAGTAATAGTGTTGTCACGCTCTATGTGCCTTTCCACCAGACGAAAAATAGACTCTGCAGACACAAAGGGCATATCTCCATATAAAACCACTATATGATCAACTTGACCTCTTAACAATGATTCTGCAGATAAAGTAGCGTGCCCTGTTCCAAGCTGTTTATCTTGTATTGCATATACAGCTCTATCCCCCAAATAATCCTGCACCTGATCATGATCAGTACATACCACTACCACCGGCTTTTCACAACAACCAGACTCAACTGCGTGGTCTACCACATGAGCAACCAAAGGCTTGTCACCTAGCTGATGCATTACTTTTGGTATGTCACTCTTCATACGAGTACCATGTCCAGCTGCAAGAATAATAATACCTATTTTATTTGATTTGTTCTCCAACATATTTTTGAATTTCATTTAAAGTTTTGAAATATCGTACACCAATTTCTTTTGCATCCTCTTCACTATACTTTTTATCATTCAGTCGAGTAATAATCATCATCTCAGGATATTTTTTAACAATGCTTTTGTTTTCTCTCAAATTATCATTAATTGATAGAGCCTTATCATAACTATCTATAGTTTCTCCTATTAAATTTTCTTTACCAGCATGACAAATTAAAATATCATCCAAATAGTCTGCCAAATCAGTACTCCCCAATTTCTTTTTTTGAAAATTCTTATTACCAGCAGTTAATAAATAAACTTTTTTACTTATTCCTTTCAAAAAGCCAAGAAATTCTTTGGAATCATCAAACTCATACTTATTTTCAATCAACAAATCTTCGAATCTCTGTAATAATTCTATATTTGAAAACTCAGCCCCCATTTCTTTCATTAATTCCAAATGAAATTCAAAAGTATAATCATAATAATTTCCCTCTCTACCATGTACCGCAGTATGAACCGCCCGATTAAATATTTTTTCATCTATACCAAACTTTTTTGACACCTCTCTAGCGTCCTCAACAAACTGATAGCTATCAAATAAAGTATTATCAAAATCAATAAATACAGAATCGAAATATATATC
>JAHJGG010000070.1 GCA_018824545.1 Patescibacteria group bacterium
GAGATTTGAACTCCTGAAAGACTTTCGCCTTTACCGCCTTTCCAAGGCGGCGCACTAGACCACTATGCGACCTCTCCATTTGTATTTTAAATATTACAATATCCACAGTCCTTTCTCTGCCCAAGGCGGGTCCGCCTTGGGTATGAACCACTATGCAAACTCTCTGTGTTAGTTAAAAGTATAAAGTAAAAAGATAAAATTCATTATTGCTTTTTCCTTTCTACTTTATACTTTTTTTTACAAACAACCAAACTCCCAGACCAAACATCACAATACCAAAATATTGCCCTGGAGTCAATCCCACATAGCGTACGTCTGCGTGTGATATATCAATTGCACGAAAAAAATCTAAAACAAAACGCAGAAACCCGTAATATACTAAAATTGTGGCCAGATAAAAACCTGGAAATAACTTCTTTTCATGTAATATCAAAAATAGAATGGCTAGTGGGAGTAAAAAAATTATCTCAATTATTGCCATATCAAATCTTGCCCCTTCAGGAAATTTTACTGCTAGAAAATTATTAGACAATCTGCCAGCATGATCATGAATACTCGCGCAACCCAATCTACCGACAATCCAACCATATAAAGAGGCAAAGCCAAGCTGATCTGCAATTGACAAAAATTTTTCTTTATTTATCCTATTCTTTTTCACAAACCACAAAAAACCAATTCCAGCGCCAACGAATCCACCAAAAGAAGACATTCCACCATGCCAAATTTTAATAATTTCAATCGGATTATCAATAAAAAAAGCCAGCTCATAAAAAACTATATGAAAAATCCTTGCACCAACCAAACCTCCAACTATAAAATAAATTGACAAATCTAATAACTGATCTGGGTTAGTGTAAAATTTTTTGGCTCTCTTATACAGTATTAACGTTGCCAAAATTATTCCCAAAGCAACAAACAATCCCCATACTTGGATGGGGATTGGACCAAGCATAATAGTTGTCCACTTATAATACGGAATCATGCTTTTCTAGATTTATTAATTAAATCAACCGCTGTCTCAACATCATCAACAATCTGAAATAATTCATCATCCTCATCACCTATTGTTTTCAAGTCATGTACAAGTTTTTTCTTTATGAATTCTTGCAAGGGTTGCCAAAATTTATGACTATACAAAATTACTGGAATTTTTTGCATTTTTTTGGTCTGAATTAGAGTTAGAATTTCAAATAGCTGATGCATAGTGCCAAGTCCACCAGGAAAAACCACAAATCCTTTGGATGGCGCTGTTATTATTACTTTACGTACAAAAGGAAATTGAAAAACAATTGATTTAGATACATAAGGATTGACACGAGTCTTTCCACCAACAGTCATAGCAATACCAAGTGACTTTCCACCAACCTCTAGTGCGCCTTTGTTTGCTGCCTCTGCCACACCAGATGAACCACCAGTTACTACAGTAAAATTATCGTTAGCCAAAAGTTTACCAAGGCGGTATGAAGCATCATAATAAGGATCATTAGGCTTCAAACTTTTGGTTCCCAAAACTGTTACGTCTTCGACAAGACCTGTCAAAAATTCAAAACCTTCTACAAGTTCTGCCATAATACGAAAAATCTTCCAATCCAATTGTTTCTTTAGCTGATAATCCATATCAGTTGGATGCTTAGATTCGTTTTTTTCTTGATCACTTGAATTTATTATTTTCATTGCCTCTTCTGCTGTATCCACTAGGTGCCATTCAGATATATCATCCTCAGAAAAAAATCCAGATGCTACAGGACCTTGGTGTAAAAAATCAAATAGAGGTTGCCAAAATTCTTTATCAATTAAAATTATTGGTACTTTTGCCATTTTGCGAAGTTCTATCATATCAACTACCTCAAAAAACTCATCCATAGTACCAAAACCACCTGGAAAAAAAACAAAAGCATCTGCTGGGGCAGTAAGCATTACTTTTCGCGTAAAAAAATAATAAAAAGCAGTTGATTTTTTTACATAAGGATTTACACGCTGTTCAAATGGTAGCTGGATATTTAAACCAACAGACTGGCCTCCTGCCTCAAATGCACCTCTATTTGCTGCTTCCATTATTCCAGGGCCACCTCCAGTAATTGTTGTCAGATCATTTTCTGCTAATAATTTTCCAAGATTTCTTGCAATATTATAATATTTTGTATCTTCAGCTAGCCTAGCAGAACCCATAACAGTGACCTCTTTTTCAAACTGTGATATAAACTGATATCCCTCTACAAACTCTGCCATAATTCGAAAAATACGCCACGACTCTCTGTATTCACCAGTTTCATTGATAGAATAACTAAAATCCTCTTTTGAATCTCTTTGAATTTTGTCAATCGTCTCCTTTTTCATAATTTTTAATAATTAATTAAGTATTTTGGTCTTCCAGTATACTTGCCAAATTAAATACTATTTGTTCGCCCATTCTGGGTCCAATCATCTGCAAACCAACTGGTAATCCAGATTTTGTCTTTCCAGCAGGGACAGAAATAGCAGGAAGACCTGCTAGCGATGCAGGAGCTACAAAGACATCTGCAAGATACATTGCCAAAACATCATCTTTCTTTTCACCAATTTTAAAAGCAGGAAATGGCGAAGTGGGAGTAATGAGAACATCTACCAAACCAAAAACCTCTTCAAAATCTTGTTTGATTAGTGTCCTGACTTTTTGTGCTTTTTTGTAATAGGCATCATAATATCCAGCTGACAATGCATAAGTACCAATCATGATGCGTCGTTTTACTTCTTCTGGAAAACCCTGCGCCCTCGACTTGGAATATGCCTCATACAAGTTTTTATGCTTTGCCTGTACACCATATCTAATACCATCGAGTCTACCCAAATTTGAACTATCCTCACTAGGTACAATAATATAATAAACCGGAATCGCATACTTGGTGTGAGGAAGAGAAACCTCTACAATCTCAACATTCAAACCTTTCAATTTTTCAATATTTTCTTCAATAATTGATCTAACTTCGACATCAAGCCCCTCTTTCTCAAAATATTCTTTGGGTACTCCAACTCGCAACTTTTGTTTCTTGTTTCTTGCCTGCCCGCCGGATTGTAGGGTTTCTTTTTTCTTTTTTAAATAATTTGTAACTTTATCAAAAACTGTCGTAGCATCTTTCTCATCTTTCCCTGCCATAATGCTCTCCAAAATTGCAACATCTTCTACAGTCTTTCCCATTGGACCTACAGTATCAAGCGAGCTTGCCATCGGCATGATGCCGAAACGAGAATTACGGCCATAACTAGGACGCAAGCCCACAATGCCACAAAAACTAGCAGGCTGACGAATAGAGCCACCTGTATCCTCAGCAATAGAAAAAATACACTGATGATCTGCAACTGCTGCTGCAGAACCACCCGAAGAACCACCAGCAACACGCTTTTCATCGTGTGGATTTTTTACTGGTCCGTACATTGAATTTTCATTACTAGCTCCGTGACCAAAAGCATCACAATTATTTTTTCCCAGTAATACTGCACCTTGTTCTCTAATCTTGGTTATCACCGTGGATTCGTATGGTGCAATATAATTATCAAGAATTTTTGCTGAACCAGTAGAGCGAACATCTTTTACACATATAGCATCTTTTATACTAAATGGAATACCTGTCAAAATAGTCTGTTTTTTTTGCTTAATTTGTTTATCTGCCTTTTCTGCCTCTTGCAAAGCCAACTCCTCTGTAACAGTAATGAATGCATTAATTTTTTTATTTCGTTTTTTTATTCTATCCAAACAAGCCATTGTAAGTTCAACAGATGAGAATTCTTTTGCATCAAGACCTTCTCGTGCTTGTTTGATTGTTAGTTCGTTTAATAAAGGCATACGGTTTACGGCATACGACATACGAGTGAAATAAAATTCGTATGCCGTATGCTGTACTTCTTATACCACGTCGAAAACACCCTTAACTTTCAACAAATCTCTCTTTTTCTCTGGAAACGCACCAATCAACTTTTCCTTCGTCTCTTCATCACACCCAACCACGACATCTTCCCGTACCACATCCTCCAGCCCAGTAACCTGGCAAGTTTCTGTCACATCATCGGTATTCACCTCATTTAATACTTTCACATAATCCAAAACTACCGAGATTTCTTCGGCATACTTTCTTTTTTCTTTATTAGACAACTCTAGACGAGCCAAAATTGCTATTTGTTCTATTTCTTTTACTGTTAATGACATAGTGATACTAAGTGTATCAAAATTTACCTAGGATATCAATAAATTTTTTTTCATCCAAAATCTTCACTCCCAATTCTATACCTTTATCATACTTACTTCCAGGATTTTCACCAACCAAAACGTAATCAGTATTTTTACCAACAGAACCACTCACACTTCCGCCTAATGCGCGGATTTTTTCTTTGGCTTCATCTCTTGACATTGATTCAAGCGATCCGGTTATTACAAAAATCTTTCCATGAAAAATTTGTTTCTTGTTTCTTGTTTCTTGTTTCTTAATAACCACCCCATTTTGAATCAACTCCTCAACTAATTTTCTATTGTCATCATTTTTAAAATACTCAAAAATTGATTCAGCGACACGAGGTCCAACATCATTAATATCCACCAACTCTTCCAAATCAGCAGACATTATTTTCTTCAGCGATCCAAAACAATTTGCCAACGCAATTCCGGTTTCTTCTCCCACATGTCTGATACCTAGGCCAAAAATAAATCTTGGCAAAGTAACTTTTTTGGATTTTTCAATTGCCTCGACCAAATTCTCTGCAGATTTTTCTGCAAATCTTTCAAGTGGCTCGAGATCTCCTTTTGTTAGAGTAAAAATATCAGCTACATTTTTAATTATCCCCTCTTGAACAAGCTGTTCTACAATCTTTTTTCCCATTCCATCTATATTGAATGCTTTTTTACTTACAAAATGAATAATATTTTTGAGTTCCTGTGCATAGCATTTTTTATTTGTGCAAAATAGACCTGCTGATATTTCCTTTTTCTTGTCGCCAATATTTCTCTGCTCAACCGAAGAGCCACAGATAGGACAATCTTTTAATCTTTTGATCTTCAATTCTTTTCCTGTACGCATTTTTTCAAGCACCCTAACAACTTTTGGAATAATATCCCCTGCTTTTTCAACGATGACAGTGTCGCCTATTCTTACGTCTAAGCGCTCTATCTCGTCAAAATTATGAAGTGTAGCATGAGTAACTGTAGTCCCAGCCAGCTGAACTGGTTCCATAAGAGCCACCGGTGTAAGTGCTCCTGTTCTTCCCACCTGAACATAAATATCTTTTATTTTTGTAGTACCCTGTTCTGCTGGAAACTTGAGTGCTATTGCCCAGCGAGGTGCCTTGCCAGTAAAACCCAATGCATCTTGGTATTTTCTCTGATTTACTTTTATTACTAATCCATCAATCCAAAATGACTTGTCTTTTCTGTGCTTTTCCCAATAATTATACATTTTGAAAATATCTTCAGGATTTTTGCAAACTTTCCAATCATCATCTGTGAGAAATCCCAACTCTTTGAGTAATATTAATTCTTGAGCTTGGGTTTCTACTCTGCTTATTAATTTTTTGTCATTTAACATTGAAACATCATAAGTAGTCAGACCCAGCTTCCTCTCTGCAACAATTTTGGAATCAAGTTGGCGAATAGTTCCAGCAGCAGCATTCCTAGGGTTTGCAAAGACTGGCTCGTTATTAATTACTCTCTCATGGTTAATAGTTGCGAGCATTTTGTCAGACAACCAAACCTCGCCCTCTGCAATCAAATCAATAGGTTCGACAAGTCTGAGCGGTACACTAGAAATTGTTTTAATATTTTGTGTGACATTCTCTCCAATTTTTCCATCCCCGCGTGTTGCCGCAGTTTTTAATAAACCCCTTTCATAAGTCAAAACCATGTGAAGACCGTCGATTTTAAGTTCAACCGTATAGACCAAATCTTTTGGCACTTTGCCGTACTGCTTTTCAAGAATTCGAGAAATCCTTTCTATCCAGTCCAAAATATCCTTTTTTTGAAATGCATCATTAAAAGACCACTGAGGCACAGTGTGCACAACCTTTTCAAACTTCTCTGCTGGCTCTCCTGCCACACGTTGTGTTGGTGAATCTGGAGTGATTAACTCTGGATTATCTTCTTCAATCTTTCGAAGTTCATCCATAAGACCCTCGTACATCTTGTCTGTAATACCAGGCTCATTCAAAACATGATAACGATAGCGAAGATCGTCGATTTGCTCTCGAAGCTTTTTTATTTTTAAATTATTTGACATACTGGATTATAGAACACAGATCCGACAGATTAAACAGATTTTCACAGATTTATCTGTGTATATCTGCTGAATCATTTTTATCTGTGTTCTATTTGCTTATAACTTTTTTAAAATCATCAAAATTTTTATAGACCTTGCCCACAAAACCAAATTTATCAATCTTATCTATGTGATCTGGCTTATCATCCCAAAACAAAACCTCATCCTTTTGGACATTACAATCCTTCGAAATATCACCATAAACATATTCTAAAAATTCATTTTCTTTTTTCATAAAACCAACATCGCAAGAGGCATATATTTTATAAAATAAATCCTTGTACCCCATTTTTTCTTTCATAAACTCAAGTCGATACTTTTCCTGGTTAGTTGCTAAATAACATTTCACTTCTGATTTCTTTAATTTCTCTATTTCATCAAACATTTTTTCGTCTATATTAACTTCGCCTTCAAACCAATAATTCAATAATTCTTCTACATTACCTTGCCACTTCCAATCTTCAAAATATTTTACTATTTCTGTCTTCAAATCTTTTCTTCCTAATTCACAATCTAAAAAATCATTTTTTATAAATGGCATCATCAATTTTACATCAATTCCAAAATCAGCTGTATACCTATCAGTAAAATGCTGACCATTGTTTACCATTCCATCAGAATCGAAAATTATTACTTTATATTTCATAATTTGTTACATGATACATGTTACATGATTAACCGAAAATACCAATTCAAAATCCCATCACCCCAAAACATACAGATAAATGTAGCGACTGTCAAAAAAGTCCCAAATGCAATCTGGCTATCAAACTTTTTCTTGCTAAAAATTAATAAAATAATACCAATTACCGCTCCTATAATATAAGCCAAAAATAATGCCAAAATAGTTAATTTCCATCCCAATATCACACCCATCAATACTCCTAAACGAATGTCCCCTCCTCCAATCCATCTCCCTTTTGAGATTAAAAATTGTGCAAGAAAAAATCCGCTTGCAATACCAGCCCCCACCAACATACTTGCCACTGACGGAAAGATTGAAAGATTGAAAAATTGAAAGATCAAAATTCCAATAAATAAAATTCCTGCTGGAATCAACGTAAACCTATCCAAAATCTCTTGATATTTGAGATCGTACAAAAAAATTAAAGTAAGAAACCAAATAATAAAACAATCTACCACGAGTGGAATATAAATTGGTATGTGATATGTGATATGTGATATGTGATAATAGACAAAAACAAATACCAATCCCATCCACAGCTCAACTAATGGATACTGCCACGATATTTTCCTTCTGCAACTCCTGCATTTTGCGCGCAAAATAAGAAAACTAACAATAGGAATGTTATCAAACCATTTTATTTTATTTTTGCATTTTGTACACATTGACCTACCGGTCCATATTGATTTATTTTCTCGAACACGCCAAAAATAGGCGTTCAGAAAACTACCAAAAATTAACCCAGATACAAAAATAATTATATAAAACCATTCCATAATAGATTTATTTTATCACAAACTAGGCCTAATTACAAACAAAATCATCCCGATTTAACGAGATGATTTTTTGTATTATTTCTAATTAGAAATACTAGATTATTGAGCAATACCTGCAGGTGTGACAGTGATATCTCCAGCTTCAAAACCAGCTGCTACGCCTTCTAGAGTGGCCGTAATTGTAAATGTAGATCCGTCTGCTGATATATAGCTATAAAATTCATCATTAGATGGTCCGCTAGGTACAAGACCCATGTATGGAGTAGCACAACCTGTAGCTGCAAACCCACTTGCATTTAAACAAGCGTAGTTTGTATCTCCAAGATCAACAGCAAGAGCTTCTGTTGGGTATTCATTCTGATCAGTATAATAAAGTTCAAGAGCAGTCTGAAGTTGTTTGACATCAGAAAGTCTCTTTGAATCTCGTGCTTTTTCACGAGCAGAACCCAAAGCTACGACTGCCAATGTAGATAATAAACCAATAATAGCTATTACTACTAGCAACTCGATAAGAGTAAAACCTTTTTTATTCATGTGTGTCACCTCCCTTCTCTGTGAGAATCATTTTGTTTCTAATTATTTTTCAAATGCTTTTCTAACTTTTTCTACAGTTTCAGATGGTTTGAAATGTGCTTTTATCAAGTAATCAACAGCGCCCAGTTTTAGACCTTTTTCTACATCATCTTTCTGACCCAAATTGGTAAGCAAAATAACTGGAATACTTTTTGTTGTATTGTCTTTTTTTAAATTTTCCAAAACTGTAAACCCGTCCATTTTTGGAAGCAAAATATCAAGCAAAATAACATCTGGCATTTTTTTCTTTGCATCAGCAAGACCGCTTTCTCCATTTTCTGATACGCTTATTTTGAAACCTTCCATCTCAAATTTTGTTTTGTAAATATTTGCCAAAAAAGTATCATCCTCAACAAGTAGGACATTAATTGTTTTTTTATTATCTTTTTTTATTGCCATACAAGAGTTTATTTACATTACTATTTCATATTATAACACAATTGATAGTAAAATTAAAATCTCTGTGGATAATTTTACTTATACCATGTTTCTCATCGCAAGCCCAATGCAGACAGGCATACGAGGTCCGATCTCATCCAAAACAGGTTTGAGTCCCTGTTGATAAACTACACGAGCCCATGGATCACCAACAAAAACTTTAAAATTAAATGATTCTTGTATTCTCTCAAGGATTGGCAAAAATTGTCCTGATCCACCTGTTAAAATTACTTTTTCCGGACGCTTACCTTCGTTACCAGACTGTCGCAAAAACAAATCAAATCCATATTCAATTTCTTTTATAATTGGATTGATAATATTATCAAATTCATCTCGTTTTAAAAGTGCAGAATCCAACGCTGACAAATCATATTTTATTTGTTTAGCAACAACAGCATCCACACCCATAATATTTTGCAAAACTTTGTCAATTTTATTTCCACCAATCTGAACACTCCTATGTGTCATAGGCAACCCTCCATCCATTATGAAAAAATTGGTACGCTCTGATCCAATATCTATTACCATTACAGTGGCTGGGTCATGACCAACCAGAGATCTCTCTATTGCAAATGCTTCTGTCTCGAGTGCCTCTAGCTGAAGTCCTGCTTTTTGAAAAACAGAAGTATAAAATCTCACAAGATCCTTTGGTACAGCAGTAACAAGTAGTCTCTGATACTTCTTTTTCTTTTCTTCTTTTGTCTGCGGAATCTCTTGGTGAACTATCTGCATTTCATCCACAGGTCTTTGCAAAATTTTTGCTATCTCTGCTTTTACTATTAAATCAATTTGTTTTTTTTCTACTTCTGGAAGAGTAAGCAATGAATGGAAAACATAAGAAACAGGCAGACTGGCTGCTGCAATTTTTGTGGAAACTTTGCTAGTTTCAACAAGCTTTTTTAGAACACTAGCAAAACGATCAACTCTTGGGTCGTCTACACGAATTGATGCCTTACGACTTTCATCTTCTTTTGCAGAAACTTTTATTTCATCCTTCGGAGAAGAGTCTACCTCTCCTGACTGAATATGAATGTCTAGATCCCCTTCTGCAATTCCGTATGTCCAGAGCTGTGGTCGACCCTTGGTTTTGCGAAGTTCTACAAGTTTGATACCTCCAGCACCAATGTCGACACCCAAATAAGATTCTTTATTATCCCCAAAAAGAGACATATGATAAAATTATCTAATAGTAAAAATATTATACCACAAATTTAAACTATTGATAATACACAACACAAATGATAAACTTTAAAAAGTAACTTAGTAACTTTAATTATGTTAAAACTATACAATACTCTCGCCCGCCAAAAACAAGACTTCAAACCGCTCCACGACAATACTGTAGGTCTTTATACTTGCGGTCCTACTGTGTATAACTACGCGCACATTGGAAACCTGCGAACTTATGTTTTTGAGGATATTTTGGTTAGGGTGCTAAAATATAATGGTTACAAAGTGAATCATGTAATAAACATAACAGATGTAGGACACCTCACTGACGACGCTGACCAAGGTGAAGACAAGATGGAGAGTGGTGCCAAGCGTGAAGGCAAGACTGCTCATGAAATTGCAGAATTTTACACAAATGCATTCAAAGAGGACATGGCAGACTTAAATATTTTGGAACCAAATACATGGTGCAAGGCCACAGACCACATCCAAGAACAGATTGATCTAGTACAAAATCTTACTGACAAAGGATATACTTACGAGACATCAGACGGAATATACTTTGATACAACCAAGCTTGATGACTATGGCAAACTGGCCAATCTTGATAAACAAGATTTGAAGGCAGGTGCGAGGGTTGATATTGGAGAAAAGAAGAATCCACATGATTTTGCTCTCTGGAAGTTTTCTCTAGATGGAAGACGCCAGATGGAATGGCCAGCACCATTCGGTGCTAGCCAAGGTCAGACACGAACGGGATTCCCTGGCTGGCACATAGAATGTTCTGCCATGAGTATGAAATATCTTGGTGAACAATTTGATATCCACTGCGGAGGTATTGACCATGTCCAAGTACATCATACAAACGAAATTGCTCAAACCGAAGCTGTTACAGGCAAAAAACCATGGGTTAATTTTTGGTTACACGGAGAGTTCTTGGTAGTTGACAACGGTAAAATGGCTAAGTCTGAAAATAACTTTCTAACTTTAAAAACTTTAAAAACTAAAAACTTAGATCCCCTCGCCTATCGTTACTTCTTATTGCAGGCACATTATAGAAAGCAACTTGCTTTCTCATGGGAAGCTCTGGAATCAGCTGATGCAGGTCTAAAAAATCTAAAAAAACATATAAAAAATATAGAATCAAATACTCAGACTGATGAACATGTCGAGGCTGAATTTTTAGATGCTGTGAATGATGATCTTAATATTCCTGAAGCCTTGGCAGTATTGTGGACAGCTCTAAAAAACAAAAGCATCAGTCTAAAAACTGCGATTGAATTTGACAAAATTCTAGGGCTTAATTTGCATGATATTGAGAAAAAAGAAGTTGACATTCCAGTTGAAGTGCAAGAGCTATTAGATAAACGGACCAAAGCGCGGGAAGAAAAAGATTGGGTAGAGAGTGATCGATTGAGGGATGAAATTAAAAAGCATGGATTTGGTGTGGAAGATATGGATGAGGGGCAGAAAGTAACAAAGTAAAAAATATTAATATTTTATAATTTTGAGATATGGAGATATCAAAAATCAATAAATTGGAGGCACTGGCGGCACGTGCAGCCGATTTTATGGAAAAAAATAGCAACGGCGATACACAGGAAACGCTTTCACCAGAAACGAAAGCCGCATTTGATCTCTTATCTATTTTTTTTGAGGAGCGCTACCACAAAAAGCTAATGGACTTTCTACAGGAATGCTTACATGGAGAAAGCATTGTCGTCAATGGAAAAGAAACTTCTCTAAAAAATTGCAAAAAAGAGATTAAAGAAAAACTGAAATTAGGTACCTCTGGTGGCAAACAAAAAAAAGAAGAGGGAGGCCCTGAAAAAGTCAGCTTTGAGTGGTTTTTTAATGAGATTACTGGTAATACAGAAAGTAGCAATGGGCTTCGATCAATTTCTTTTGACAGGGACAGAAAAAGAAGTAGTGGTCCCACAAGAAGACCATCACACAAATAAAATTAATTACAAAATAATCAACTAACAAAATTTTTATGAAGAAAAAAACACTAGGAATATTATTATTAATCGGACCATTTATTCTACTTGTGGTCACATTAACTCTCTTTGCTGTTTCACGTTTTGTATTGAATGGAATAGAAGGTTCGCAAACCACCCCTGTGTCTGATATTTCAGATTCAGGCATACAAGAGCTTGGTCTAATAGAACAAAGTCCAATAAACACAGCGGGTAGCATTATACGCCTTGTTTTGAGTTTGCTTGGGATCATAGCTGTAGGAGGGATATTTATTGGCATTCCTTTGGGACTTTATTTTTTGGTAAAAGCAGAAAACGAAAAAAACTATCCCAAACCACCACAGCCACCATTTATTCAGGAACGATAAGTTAAACAAAAAAAACACCAAAAGGCGGTTTTGTAATAAATAATAACTGACATAAAAAGGGAAGCCTCGAAGCAGAGCTTCGAGGCTAAAAGGCGGGAGAGCACACGGCGCTACCAAAAGCACAGCGCGTGCCAAAACTGAATGGGCGTTGCACCCATAATGAACGTGCCTAGGACGGCGACGACCGTGAATACGACAAGAGCCAAGGTGATGATAGTCACAAACACGCTTATGGTGACCGACTCCACAAAGGAGTAGAGGTCCTTCACTCGAACTCTCTGAACATGCATGAATGCGATTGAATTCAGAGCGATCAGGTACACCCCAGCCACCACTCCTACGATCCACATCATACCACCGAGGCCTTCCATCGAGACCGGTGAGATCAACATCCCTTTGGCGACCACCAGACTTGCAAAGATCATCCAAATAGAGGTGGAGGTGAGTCCCACGATAATCGTGGGGAAGATGAGGATTCGGATATCTGGTAGATTCTTGCACGACACCATGAGACCTCCTGTTCTCAGTGAAAACGAACGAATTTGAACTAAACATAGCATAAAATATAAAATTTGTCAAGTCAAAAACCGCCCAAAAATGGACGGTTTTATTTTTTAAATTTATTTATACTGGAAGTGGATTCTTTTTTATGTCCAAAACTTTTTCAAGATATTGCACCCTTTGTTTTAATTTTTCTATTTCAGTGACCATGACATCATCGTCCTGTTATGTCTTTGTCTCCAGTCTATTTAATGCTTTCTTAATATCTTCTATCTCCCTATCCATAGCAGAAAAACGCTCCATGATTCTTGCCTCCATTTCTCTTAATTCTCCTTTTGTTGCCATCTCAAGGCGAATTTGTTCAATATCTTCTTTGGTAGCAAAATTCTTACCATCTTCTTTGGTAGCAAACTTCTTACCATCTTCTTTGGTAAGCATGTTTTCTTGGAGAAATTCCAAAAGTTCTTGGGTTGTTACGGTGTCTTCTGCCATATATTACCATTATACAGCCA